>JBAVVQ010000074.1:0-2649 GCA_049697375.1 Rhodomicrobium sp. | reverse complement strand
TCACAAGACGACCCATCGCGCCGTCTACGAAGCGCACGCTCCCGAGATTTCGGGCATATTCGACACCCTTCTTTTCAACGAACGCGGCGAGATCACGGAGTTCACGCGCGGCAATGTCGCGACGGAGTTGGATGGGAGCCTTATCACGCCGCCGCAGAGCAGCGGCCTTTTGCCCGGCACGCTCCGAGCCGAAATGCTGGCTGAGGGAAAGTTGATCGAGCGCGTTCTTAAACGCGACGACTTGGATCGCGCATCTGCGATCTGGTTTCTGAACAGCTTGAGGGGAATGTTTCGCGTTCGCCTTGCATAGAGAACAACCGCTATGAGTGATACCGAATCCGGTTGATGACTTCGCTGTGTCATCCCGGAAGGGCGGTTACGCCCTATCCGGGATCGCAAAAAGCTCTGGCATTTGAATGATCCCGGATAACGCCTTCGGCGTTTCCGGGATGACAGGTTCGCGTCTACTCCGCGGCTTTTCTTGCCGCTTCCCGGCTGTGATACGCGTCGATACGCGCCTCGATCTCGGGCCGGAAATGCTTGATCAGCCCTTGAACCGGCCAAGCGGCCGCGTCGCCAAGCGCGCAAATCGTGTGACCCTCGATCTGCTTCGTCACATCGAACAGCGTATCGATTTCCGCTCGCTGCGCCCGTCCCTCCGCCATGCGCTCCAGCACCCTCCACAACCAGCCCGTGCCTTCGCGGCACGGCGTGCACTGGCCGCAGCTTTCATGCTTGTAGAAATATGAAATGCGCGAGATGGCCTTCACGATGTCGGTGGACTTGTCCATGACTATGATGGCGGCGGTCCCAAGCCCTGAACCGGCGTGCTTCAGGCTGTCGAAGTCCACGTCCAAATTTTCGCACATAGACGCCGGGATGCACGGCGTCGAGGACCCGCCGGGAATGACCGTGAGAAGGTTATCCCAACCGCCGCGCACGCCGCCCGCGTGCCTGTCGATAAGCTCGCGCAGCGTGATGCCCATCTCCTCTTCCACATTGCAGGGGTTGTTCACGTGACCCGAGATGCAGAAGAGCTTTGTGCCTGTGTTGTTGGGCTTGCCGAGCTTCGCGAACCATTCGCTGCCGCGCGTCAGGATGTCCGGGACGACAGCAATCGACTCGACATTGTTGACCGTTGTCGGAGCGCCCCAGAGGCCCGCATTAGCGGGAAACGGCGGCTTCAGCCGCGGCTGCCCTTTTTTGCCTTCCAGGCTTTCAAGAAGAGCCGTTTCCTCTCCGCAGATATAGGCGCCCGCGCCGTGGTGGACGTAGATATCCAAATCCCATCCGTGGATATTGTTCTTGCCGAGCAGGCGCGCGGCATAGGCCTCGTCGATAGCGGCCTGCAGGCGCTGGCGCTCGCGGATGAACTCGCCCCGGACATAGATGTAGCAGGTGTTTGCGTGGATCGCGAAGGAGGCGAACAGGGCGCCTTCGACAAGGAGGTGTGGGTCGTGGCGGAGGATCTCCCGGTCCTTGCAGGTTCCGGGCTCGGATTCATCTGCGTTGATCACGAGGTAATGCGGACGGCTGTCAGACTTTCTCGGCATGAATGACCATTTAAGGCCCGTCGAGAACCCCGCCCCACCGCGACCGCGCAGACCGCTTGCCTTCACCTCGTTAATGACCCAGCCCTGGCCTTTCTCGATAAAAGCCTTGGTGTTATTCCAAGCGCCCCGCTCGCGCGCTCCGGCCAAGCGCCAATCATGTTGCCCGTACAGATTCTTGAAGATGCGATCTTTATCGGACAGCATGGATCAGTCCTCGTCCTTCGTCTTGCCCTGGCGCGTTCCAGCCGCATCCTGCGCCTTGTCTTGGATTTGGCTCTCCTGCACGACCCGTTCAGCGGAGTGAGCCGCTCCTCCCAGCGCAGCCTCGTTCGTCAGCGTGGTCAGACCGCCGACGGGAGCGGAGAACTGACGAGGGATCTGCGGCCCGGGCTTCATGTCGCGCCCTTTCCGCAGACCGTCAAGGAGCGCCTTGAAGTTTTCGGGCGTGAGGTCCTCGTAATAGTCGTCGTTGATCTGAACCATGGGCGCGTTCACGCAGGCGCCAAGGCACTCCACCTCAACCCAGGAAAAAACCCCCTCCGGCGTAACCTGGCCCTGACGGCCAATTTCGCGCTCGCAAACGGCTTTGATGTCATTCGCGCCGCGAAGCATGCACGGCGTCGTCCCGCAAAGCTGCACATGGTAGCGGCCCACGGGCGACAGATTGAACATGGTGTAAAAGGTCGCGATCTCGTAAACCCGGATGTATGGCATTTCGAGAAGATCGGCGACATAGCGAATCGCTGGTTCAGGCAGCCAGCGATCATGCTGCTCCTGCGCTCTCCACAGGATCGGAACGACCGCAGCCTGCTGGCGGCCCTCCGGATATTTCTTGATCTGCTCCATAGCCCACGCAAGGTTCTCATGCGTGAACTCGAAGTCGCTTGGCTGATTGGGGTCAAGACGGCGAACGGACATGCGGCGTTTCCATGGGTTCTTGTCTGTTAAATACCCGAGATACCGGGCAACGGCTAGCCCGCATTTCTCACCAGCGTTGTGATCCCGGAGTTTTTGTTCCATGGGAGGCGTCGAGAGCCGCACCCCTTGCTTTGACAGGCATGGCTTTCGCGCCGGTGTGGCGAACCGGGCGCTTGAA
>JBAVVQ010000073.1:0-3573 GCA_049697375.1 Rhodomicrobium sp. | reverse complement strand
GTCCTGAGCACCGTCTCGCGCTCGGCGCTTATTCCGGCCCGTTCAGCTTCTATCGCGGCGAGATGGGCCTTCGCCTTGTCTTCTAACGCCTTGGCCTCATCATATTGGCGACGGACCTCGGCCTTGCGCACGTCGATCACGCGCAGCACCGGCTTGTACAGAAACCGGTTCAAGAGCCAGACCAAGATAGCGAAATTGATGGTCTGCAGCGCAATGGTCCACCAATCGAGATGCATGCTCAGCCTGTATACGGATTGGCGAATAGCAGCAGGAGGGCGATCACGAGGCAGTAGATCGCCATTGTCTCGATCATGGCAAGCCCCACGAACAGGGTGCGCGAGATCGTGCCGGCCGCCTCCGGCTGGCGCGCGATCGCGTCCATCGCCGCGGCGACCGCACGTCCCTCGGCAAGCGCCGGTCCGATCGAGCCGATTGACACGGCTATGGCGGCGCCGATCATGGCGATGACCTTCGGGTCCATGAAACCTCCTTTATCTCTCTTGAAAAGTGTCGGCAGCCGCGCCGATAAAAACGGCGGCGAGAACCGTGAAGATGTAAGCCTGCACAATGCCGATCAATATTTCGAGGGCCATAAGAGGAATTGGAACGAAGAGGCCAGCCAAAGCGACGATGAGCGCGACGATGAATTCGCCGCTCATGATGTTTCCAAACAGGCGCAGCATCAGCGAGAAGGTCCGCGTCAGCTCGGATAGGATATTGAGCGGAAGCATGATGAGCTTCGGCTTGGCGAAGCTCGCGAGATAGCCGCGCAAGCCTCTGGCGCGTATGCCGAAGAAATGCACCGAGAAGAAGACGATCAGCGCGAGTGCGGCAGGCGTTTCAAGCTTGCTGGTGGGCGCTTCCACGCCCGGCAACAGGCCCGAGAGATTGGCCGTAACCAGGAAGATGAAAAGCGTGCCGAGCAGCGGCAAAAAGGGCCGTGAGTCCTTGCGAATGATGTCCTCGATCTGCGCCGCGATGCCGGCGACGACGATCTCAAGCACGGCCTGGCGTCCGTCCGGAAGCGCTTTAAGGCGGCGGGTCACGAGCCAGCAGACCGCAGTCAAGACGAGCATGATGACCCACGTCGTCACGACGGGGCGCGTGATCGTGACCGGACCCAGATGAAACAGAACGGTGCTGGTGAGCGGCGAGGCCTGCATCAACCCGTCCTCCCCGCATTGCGCAAGGCAACTGCACGGGCAAGCAGGAATCCGATGAAGACGCTGAGAAGCGAGGCTGCGCCGAGCTTCGCCGCAAGCGTAAGAAAGATGGCCGCCGCTGCCATGCGGCCCAGCGTGAGCGCCAAGGGGCCGAGCCAGTTTTTTCGCGCTGCCAGAAGAGCCGCGGTTCGCTGCACGGCTGCGAAGTAAAAGAGACCGAAAATGAAGCCCGCAATCCCCATCGCCACGGCGAGTTCCGGCATCGAAGGTAGAGGTACGCCCGTCATTCGTTGTGCATCCTCTTCCAGGCCAGAACGCACCCGGCCCCGAGGCCAGCTACAAGCAGGCCCAAGGTCCAGAAAATCCCCATGTGGAAAGTGCCGTCGAGCCAGCGGCCAGCAAACAGCCCCAGCAGCGTAGGCAACACAATCGTCCAGCCGAGCACGCCGATCATCGCGAGGTTCTGGCCGAGCGAGCGTTCGCCCTCACGCGCCCAAAGCTCGCGCCGCTCTTGCCGTGTCTTGACGGCCTCGCTGAGTTTCTCGTGATTATCTGGCTCCTGCGTCATGGCTCGCTCTCAGGCACAGTCGCGACCCGTTCGCCTGGGATGGCTGGTGTGCGTTCGGATTTCAGAAACCGGTAAATTTGCCGGATCGCTGCAAGGTAAAGTCGTTGTGCATCGGTGCGCGCCGACCGCTCTTCCTCGGTCTGCCGGCGGAATGTGGCCAGCACTTCGGTTTTAAGGTGGTGCAGGTCGTCGCTCGCGATGGCTTCGCGCGTCGCGATTGTGATTGTATCGCCGTCGCGGACTTCAAGCATGCCGCTTCGCACGGCAATGTGGTGTTCGGCGCCCGTCCGATTGCGCCAAGTCGCGACTGAAACAGAAAGCGCGGTCAGGAAATCCGCGTGTCCGGGCAAGATGCCAAATGCGCCCGTCTCATCCTCCGCTCGCAGGTGCGCAACGTCGCTGGCATCGGCGATAATGGCAAGCGGCGTCGTGACGATCAGCCTCATGCCGCGCTGCTCCTGCCGTTGGCTTCGCGCTGGCGCGCCTCTTCGAAATCGCCCACCATGTAAAGCGAGCTTTCGGCCCAATCGTCGGCTTCGCCGTCCAGGATTGCGCGGCATCCGGCAAGAGTCGCCTCCAGTTCGACCGAGCGGCCGGGCTTGCCGGTGAAGGCGACGGTGACCATGAAGGGCTGCGTGAGAAAGCGCATCAGACGCCGCGCCTGCTTGACCGCCCGGCGGTCCGCCGCGCTGAGCTCCTCGATACCCAGAAGCGCGATGATTTCCTGAAGCTCGCGATAATGGGCGATGGTTTTGCGAACATCCTGCGCGATACGGTAATGCGCCTCGCCGACAAGGCGCGGATCGAGCAAGCTTGAAGTCGAGGCGAGGGGATCGACCGCCGGATACATCCCCTCGCTCGCCATGTCGCGGGACAGGACGATCGAAGAGTCGAGATGGCTGAAAATCTCGGCGACCGCGGGATCCGTAAAATCGTCGGCAGGCACATAGACGGCTTGAATGGACGTGATGGCCGTTCCGGCGACCGAGGCGATGCGTTCCTCAAGTTCGGCCACCTCGGTTGCGAGCGTCGGCTGGTAGCCGACACGTGAAGGCAGGCGGCCAAGCAGACCGGATACTTCGCCACCCGCTTGAACAAGGCGATAGACATTGTCGATCAGCAGCAGCACATTCTCGCGAAGGGCATCGCGGAAATGCTCCGCGATCGTGAGAGCAGTCAATCCGGCCCGCCAGCGGGCGCCGGGCGATTCGTTCATCTGCCCAAACACAAGCGCCGTGCGCGCCAGCACCCCGGATTCTCTGAGTTCGAGCAACAGCTCGTGCCCTTCACGCGAGCGCTCGCCAATCCCCGCAAAGACCGAGATTCCCGAATGCCGCTCAACCGTCGTGCGAATGAGTTCCATAATCAGCACGGTCTTGCCGACCCCAGCGCCACCAAACATTGCAGCCTTCCCGCCTTTGATAAGCGGCGCGAGGAGATCGATGACCTTGATGCCGGTGTAAAAAAACTCCTGTCCCGCCGCGACGCGACCAATGGCTGGCGCTGACGCGTGAATGGGGCGGCGCTCGATGCCGTCCGGAAGCGGCGGCCCGCGATCTGCCGGCTCGCCGGTAGCATTGAGAAGCCGTCCCAGAACGGACTCTCCGACAGGCACACGGAGTGGCGCGCCCGTTGCCCGCGCCTTGGCGCCGCGCCGAAGCCCGGCTGTATTTTCGAGCGCGACCGCACGCACCGTCATAGGACCGAGATGCTGATGGACCTCGGCGATGAGTTCGCGAGCGGGATCGGCCTCGATCGCAATCGCTTCTTCCACATGGGGCAGGTCGCCAGCGGGGAAGCGGACGTCAATAACTGAACCGTGGACGGCAATGACGCGACCGG
>JBAVVQ010000072.1:0-2552 GCA_049697375.1 Rhodomicrobium sp. | reverse complement strand
GCATCGAGGCGCTTCGCGGGATGCCATCCGGCTCCGTGGATCTGGTCTTCGCCGATCCTCCCTATAATCTGCAGCTTGGCGGCGATCTTCTCCGGCCCAACAACACGCGCGTCGACGGCGTGAACCACGCCTGGGACCGCTTCGACACTTTCGCCTCCTACGATCAATTCACCCGCGCGTGGCTGTCCGAATGCCAGCGCGTGCTGAAGCCGAACGGCGCGATATGGGTGATCGGCACCTATCACAACATCTTCCGGCTTGGCGCGGCGCTTCAGGATCTCGGCTTCTGGCTCTTGAACGACATCATCTGGCTGAAGACGAACCCGATGCCGAACTTCAAAGGCACGCGCTTCACCAACGCTCACGAGACGCTGATCTGGGCGGCGCGCGATGAAGCCGCGCGGCCCACCTTCAATTACGACTCGCTCAAGGCTTTCAACGACGACCTGCAAATGCGGTCGGACTGGCTCTTGCCGATCTGCTCCGGCCCCGAGCGGCTTCGCGACGATGGCGGGAGGAAGGCGCACCCCACGCAAAAGCCCGAAGCGCTGCTCGCACGCGTGCTGCTCGCGACCACGAAGCCCGGCGATCTCGTGCTCGACCCGTTCTTCGGAACCGGGACCACCGGCGCGGTGGCCAAAGCCTTGAGCCGCCGCTATATCGGCATCGAGCGCGACCCCGACTATGTCGCCGCCGCGAAGGCGCGCATCGCGGCCGTCAAGCCTTGCGACGCCAAGACCGCTTTCCCGATTGTCTCGAAACGCGCCGAGCCGCGCGTGCCCTTCGGCATGGTGCTTCAACTCGGCATGCTGCGCCCGGGCGACGCGCTGTTCGACGCCAAGGCCCAGATAAGGGCGCAGGTGATGGCCGACGCTTCGGTTCTGTGGGACGGCGTGCGCGGGTCCATCCATTCCGTGGGGGCGAAGGCGCAAGGACGCGGCGCCTGCAACGGCTGGACGTTCTGGCATTTCGAGAAGCCGAAGGCGGGGCTCGCGCCGATCGACCTCCTCAGGGCGGAGGTCAGGCGCACCCTCATGCCCGCCGCGGCTTAGCCGGACGCACTCTTCTGTAACGGACTTTGTCAACCCGGTTGCTAAGTCCCTTTGCCGGCTCACTCTGTCCGTGGTCAGCGTGTTGCCGCCACCTGATAGGATCTGAAGAACGAGGCCAGCCAATCTAACTGCGCGTGATCATGGTCACGGAGTGCGTCCCGGCTTAGCCTCATCCACCGTCCCGGCATTGGGACTTCGCTTTCGGTAGGGCCGGCGTCAAAGCCCGCTCGAAAAACCTTTTATCGTCTCATGCCGCGCTCGCCTTGGCGGCATCGAACGCGGTTTCATCCCGCCACATCCGGCGCCAGATCACCGCGAGCTTGCGGGCAAGCGCAACCTTGGCCTTCTTCATCCCGGCCCGCCTGGAGAGCTTCATGGCCCAGCTTTTCAGCGCCCCGGTCTTGAGCGGCCGCGTCCAAATGATATGAGCCGCCTCGAACAGGACGGCGCGCACACCGGCATCGCCGGTCTTCGAGATGCGCCCCGTGATATCGATCTCCCCCGATTGATACTTCTTTGGCGTGAGACCGAAATGAGCGCCGACCCGTTTGGACGATGAAAACCGGCCCGAATCGTCGATCGCCGAGACATAAGTCAACGCGACGATCGCGCCAACGCCTGGCGTTGTCATCAAGAGCCTGACACGCTTATCGGGCTTGGCCAGCAGGCGGACTTGGCCAGCAGGCGGACTTGCTTCTCGAAGACGCAAAAGCTCGCCAAGCAGCGCCTCCTGTATACCGGTCAAGGCCTTCGCAATTGCCTTGAGAGCAGGATGATCTCGCGTCAGCTCCGCAACCCGTCCGGCGAAGCGCTTCGGCGTTGCTGGGCCAATCTTAAGGCCAAACCCGCGCAAAATGCCGCGAAGGCTCATCTCGATATCGTAAAGCTTCGACTGCACAAGCTTTCTCGCCGTCAGCAGCGCCCGCGCTTCCTGCGCCGCCGCCGATTTGCAATGCACGGGCTTGAACCAGCCAAGACGCAAAAGCTGGGCGATGCCGTGTGCGTCCTTGCGATCGGTCTTCACCGCCATCGCCTGAGTGAGCGCTTGTCGCTCACGATAAACGTTCGCTCCGCGTCACGGACATGCCGCGTCTCAAGAAGCTCCACCTGAAAACCCGCTTCCTTAAAACCAGCATAAAGCCACTGCGAGAGCCGGCCTGCTTCAAGCCCAATGCGGGCGGCCTCAAAACCCAAGGATCGAAAGTACACGATCAAAGCCTCCGGCTCGCTCGCCACCTTCGCCTCCCGCACGATCTTGCCCGCTCCATCCACAATGCAGACGCTTGAGGCTTCCAACGAAACGTCGATCCCTGCATAATAGTCCATGGTCATCCCCCGATGATGCTTGGGGCGGATAAATCCGACCCCGTTTCTTGACGACACCATCACTAGCGCGGGATGACCACCTCAAGCCATCGCTTGGAGCACGTCCGTTACCCTATCTAAGCGCGTCTGCGGCGCTCCCAAAAAATGAAACCAAATGCCGCCACTGCAGGGATT
>JBAVVQ010000071.1:0-8519 GCA_049697375.1 Rhodomicrobium sp. | reverse complement strand
CAAGTTATCCGATAGACTGAAAGCCATTGACCCCCGCACTCTTCGCGGCTGACTCCCCGCTCCTCCCCGCCATGCTACCATTCCTGCATGCCCCCAATTCGAGGCAAAATCGCAGCCGCAATTAGTCGCACGCCAACTACTCTCCTCATTGTCGTTGCAATCGCAGCCCTGTCCTTGTCCTTTTTTGTGCCGGGAATCTTAAGGGCGTCGCTGGGCATCCTTTGCATGCTTTGCTCATATGTACTTCTACAAAGGGCAATAGCTAAGTCAGTTAAAGATCATCCGCTCTCGAAGTAATCCCAACCATCGCGATCGCGCCCTTGTAAGAAAATCTTAATGGCTCAATAAGAAAGAATAGCTTGATTCCTCCTGCCGACACTGGCAGCCTCTGCATGAGTAGATAGAGTGCTTGGCCTTTCCCAAGACTTTCCCTGGGTGGAGAGGTCTCGGTATATGGAAAGCCTTTGACGGTGATGCGTATGTTTTTGAAGACCGCTGCGTCACTCTCCCTTGCCCTTTTCATTGCGCTGGCCCTTGTGCTTGCGTCTGCGGGGAGCGAGCAAAGGAATACTCTACAGGTTAGCCCCACGTATCAATGGAATGATTTGAGTTCACTCAGCGTCGAAGAGATCAATCGCAAAACCCTGGAGGCTGCGGACGCAGTGAGAGTCAAGCAGGCAGAAAGGTTCTTACAGCATCAGCACTAAGACCTGCGATCCACGCCTCGCCCTCCTCGCCCGCCATGCTACCCTTAGCGCATGCCCTCCCTCACTCATATCGTAGCTTCGATATTGCTCGCCGTTCCTGGCATCTCTTGCTTTGTTTATTTTCGCTCGATATCTCATTTCCTCGCTACGTTCATGGCGAAGCGATTTCACGAAGCTTACGGCGTTGAGGCAACAGAGCGCGGTTGGGACAATCCAGACAGCATGCTCAACAAGTATTACTATCGCGCTGCAGTTGCATTCATAGGCGGCGTCTTGCTTCTGATATCTATTCGTGTGTTATTGAGTTAAGATCAGCCCGCCTCAATCAAAACGAGCACAGCCTCAAAGACGCGATCGACAACAAACGCGTCCGCTGGCACGAGTACCACGTCCCCACTCCCCTCACGAACTCCCACGACACCGCACCCGAACCCGCGCTCTAACCCGCGGCTGAGACAATGGCGGCAATGGCTTGGACGCCGACTATAGCCTGCTGGGCGCTCCGGGCCAAAAACCGGCCCCTTCCCCTGTTAAAGAATTTTAGGAATACAATATCCTTAATGCGAATAATGATAAGCGCTTTTACTATTTGCAAGAAAGATTATTAGATGTATTGCCATTGTACTTTTTGTAATTTATAATTATATACGAAATATGTTCCTCTTACTGCAGCAGAATATAATGTTATGACAAGCGAAAAACACGCACATAACTTTGAGCAGCTCACAGATTTCGTGAACAAAACCATGAGCGCCTGGGTGGACGCGATGCCCTGAAATTCCATGGTCACTGACTTCAACGTCACTGGCTTCGAGGATGTACAAGAACGTGCCGTCGCGATGGCGAGGAAGAATGCCGACTCGGGTTTCGCCCTGATCGAAAAAATCGCCAAGGCACAGACGCTCCAGGACATTTTGACACTTCAGATGAAGTTCGCTCAAGAGCAGATGCAAGCTTACTCTGCGCAGACGCAGGAGCTTCAACAGCTGGTCGGGGAAGCTTTCCAGAAGCTGCAACGCGGCTGATTTTCCAACAAAAGCCGCGCCCGAGCATCACCAGACATCAACCCACGCGCCATGGGCGCCAAAATGGCTGAAAGACGAGATTGAGAATCGGTTATAGTTCTAGATGCGAGAAAGCGAGGTCGCAATGTATGACATGCTTTCCAGTGACATCTTACAAGTATTGATCGCCGTCGAAGGCCGCTATATCCAATGGGAGTGGGATCCGCAGACGCTCCAAAACGATTACATTACCTTGAGAGAGGCGGATGGCGATCCGGTTGCAAGACACGATAAGAGCGGCAGAGAGTTTAGCCTTCGTGTCGCTCGCGGCGTGATCCAGACGCTAATTGGCGGGCACTCCGTTTATGAGGACGAATCCAAACGGGCTTCGGGTTTTCGAATTTACCGGCCAACTGAGGAGGGCCGGGCGCGGGGCGGCTTGCGAAAGGCATCTTAAGCATTGCAAGAGCGCTGGCGTGACGGCGACGGCTATCTCACCGCGTCCGAGATCGCGGCGCTGAAGCTCGACGCGGATCGGGTGATCCTGTCGTCCGGCCTTCTGGGCACCGCCTATAGGCTCTCGGTTTGGTGCGACTTCCGCCTTCGGGTCATAGGCAGCCTCCAGCATGTTGCAAACGGCAGCAATGGCTTACAAGCCGACTAACCCCGCATGTTACACTTGCGCCGAATCCCCCGCCTCCGCTTTTCTCCCCGCCATGCTACCATTCCCGCACACCCTCCCACATGGCGACAGCCTTATGAAAAAACAAACATTCATACCTGTTGATCTCAACAAACTTCCATATGTGGAGCGGTATCCTATTATGAATCAATCCACCATTGATACTATCAAAAATGAATATATATGATGGCTTAAAAATCTGGCTGTACTCGGATACCTACCAAAACCGGAAACTCGATCCCTCAGTATTTCAAGGGATCGTTCGCTTCAACGAGGAACTTGGCGAATTTGAGATCGAAGCAAAAGAATCCGACATGGTGTGGCTGTCGGAGTCGGAACAGTTCAAAGATTACTCGATAGAGGACGTGATCGGAAAAGAAATGTGCCGCGAGGCGGCCCGTAGGAGCCCCGTCAGGCCGATGTTCGGCCCTGGCCGGGCACACAAACCACATACCGGCCCGACCGAAGCCGCCCTGACGACGCTGTGGCGGGCGCTGGGAGCGCCCGTCATTTAGCCAACGCAGATTTGCATCGGCCTCGACCTCCAAAGTCACGGAACTTGTCAGGAAATTCTGACAAGAAACCTAAACTTGCCGATAGATCGGCAAGTTTAGTTACCACCTGCGGTTGCCGCAAGCCCATGACCGCAACCTGGTCGAAGTGCTATTAGCCAAAAAAAGCTAATAGCAAAAAGACGAGCAAAATCAATGCTATCGAATGCTGTTTTGCGGAACGATCACCCCCGGAATACTGGCATCAGAAACGTAATTTCATGAGCAAGATCAAGCACTTACAGGTGCATTTTTGATGGTCGCGTTTTCATCGTGAAGTCGCCGAAACGCGACATCGCGCGGAGCACGAAAAGCTAAGTCATTGATTTTGCCTGGTTTCCCGCCTCGCGCATTCTTTTAACGCGTCGGCGTTGAAAATTTCCGCGCTTACGCTTTCGCTTGAATCGCTGTTGGTCTTGCGGATCGGCAATTCATCGCGGGATGCCCGCCAATTTTGCGGAAACGGAACGATATCTGCGTTGAAATTCCGCTTTTTGTCGCTAAATGCAGAGGAAGGCATGATCTCTCCTACTGGTGATAGGGTGCTCGGTCTTTTTCCTGTGATTCGAAAAATTGCCTCGGTTCATCCTGCGAACCGGGGCTTTTTTGTTATGCCGCCGTTTCCTGCTTCACGAGTTGCAGCGTTCTCCACCTCCCATGTAGCCTTCTCCTCGAAATCACGCTTCCCACCGGGGCTTGCAGCCGCCAAAATCGACATCTGAAGGTCGAGGTCGATCAGGGTGCCGGAACCGGGATCGCAATGGTTAAGGTCTAGCTTACACCCAACAGGTGTCGCTTTTACAAATCTCCACTTAAGGGGAGGCGTATAACTCTCAAGACCATTGAAATATGGAGCTCCTTGATGGCGGGCGAGGTCGCGGCGGTCGATGCCGATGCCGAAGCTTTGCGTGCTCAAGTCGGAGCAGGAGGCGGCACTAGCTCGAACTACGAAGCCGATGCAGGTCCGCATCCCACGGCGAGCAGCATCGGTCTTGGCGGCGGAAGTCGAGCGCCGCATCGCCAGGGGCGTGTACCCTTCCGCTGAGTCCCTGATCGGCGAGGCGGTCACTAAGGCGTTCGCTGGGGGGGGGCGCGCCCATGAGACTGTGTTCTGTTGCGGGATGTGGCACGGCATTTCCGGGTCAGGCCGTTTGCAGACCTTTTGGGCTGAATCGGCCTTGTCCGCAATCGAGGGAGAAGCAGAATTGCACCTCAAAACAGAAGCTTACCCCGAGTCACGACAAGATACGCAATCGTCCGATTTGAGCAGTCCCGTTAAGGTGGCCACCCCGCCGGCCTAATGCGCTAGCCACCGCCGGCGAGAGCGTTACTGCCATGTTAGCGTCTGTTTGTTACCGGAGCAGCATACCTTCTCCGGACTGATGCACGTGGATCAATAATTCTAGGGCGCTATCTGCGGCTCATGTCGCACCTATAGCTGCGCTGAGTCACGGACGGCAAATTTGTGAATGATTTCAACCATGCCCGCTCATGCCTTCGTAGGGCCAGTCCACACGTTCAAGCGGGCGTCAAGTCTCCTCTTGCGCGGAGATCGGCAGCCACCCCCGGACTTTCTTTTCACCGCTAGGGCTCAAGGTTGGGCCTGGGTTGTTAGAAAGCAAAACCTAGCCGGGGCAGCGGCTTAGCACCCGCTTTTGGGAAGTCAAGGAGAGAGCTAATGGCGCAAACGGTAGCAGGCATCCTGGTCGAGGCGCTGGAGCAGATTGGCGTAACACACATCTTCGGTTTGATCGGAGACTCTTTGAACGCTCTCGGCGATGCCGTCCGGCGTAGCAAAATTCAGTCGGTGGGCGTCCGGCATGAGGAAGGCGGGGCGCTTGCCGCCGCCGGACAGGCAAAGCTCACGGGCCGCTTGGGCGTGTGTGCCGGGAGAACTGGACATGGAAGCAACCATCTCGTCGCCGGCCTTTATGAGGCGTGCCGCGATCACGCCCCTGTGCTTGCGCTTTCGGGCGGTATGCCGCGCAAGTTTCACGGCACAGACTACTTTCAGACTAGCGAACCCGATCTGCTTTTCCGCGACGTCTCGCTTTTTACGCAGACGATCCTGGCGCCGGACCAGGCGCCCGCCATTATTCATCAAGCCATCGCAGCCGCCTATGCGGGACGCGGAGTGGCGCATTTGACGCTGCCGCAGGATGTGTTGGTGTCAAAGGCCAGCTCTAAGGTTCCAAGTCTCGCCACGCTACGGCCGAAAGAGGAGTTTCCTGCAAGCGAGCAAGACATCGCCGAAATCGCCCAGCGCATCGACGCGGCCGAGACTGTGGCGATCATGTGCGGTAATGGGTGTCATGGCGCCGCGGAAGAGCTGGTTGCACTTTCAGACCGCCTGAAAGCTCCGCTGATCCATACGGTGAAGGGCAAGGATATCATGCCCTACGATCACCCCCGTTGGATGGGCGGTATCGGCATGATTGGTACCCGGCCCAACTATCTGGCCGCGCAGCGGTGCGATGTGCTCCTCATGCTCGGCACCGATTATCCCTATTCGAACTACTTGCCGGGCAAAGGGAGCGCGATCCAGATCGACGAGCGCGCGGAGGTGCTGGGGCGGCGCGCTCCTACCGCCTTCGCCGCCGCCGGCTCTATCAAGCCTTCGGTCAAGCTGTTGCTGAACAAGGTGGCCGAAAAGCAGGACAATAGCTTTTTCGAACGGGTGAGCCGTGAGCGCCGGGAGTGGGATGAAAAGCTCGATCGCCAAGCCGATCTCAGCCGAAGCGCGGACCGAATCCATCCACAGGCAGTGGCACGCACGGTGGGCGAACTTGCGGCCAAGGACGCCATCTTTGTGCTCGATACGGGCCTGAACACGTTGTGGTCCGCCAATTACATCAGGCAAAGCGGTTCGCAGCGCATCATCGGTTCCTTCAACAATGGCGCCGTCGGCACGGCGGTGGGGCAGGCGAACGGCATCCAAGCGCTCGACAAATCGCGGCAGGTAATCGCGCTTTGCGGCGATGGCGGCTTCAACATGTTGATGAGCGAATTTCTGACTGCCACTCATCACAAGCTGCCCGTCAAGGTCATCGTCTACGACAACAGCGCATTTGGCCTCATAACCTTGGGGATCGATTTCCCGAACCCCGACTATGTGGGGCTGGCCCAGGCTTGCGGCGGCCGTGGTTTCAAAGCTCAGAAACCGGAGGAACTGGAGCCCGCCATCCGCGAGGCGCTCAAGACGGACGGGCCCGCGATTGTCGATGCAGTAGTCGTTGCGAATGAAATTCCAAACATCCCGGATCTCGAATTGGAGCTGCCGGAAAACTATGCAATGGCGAAGGTCAAGGAGGCGGTGCTGGCTTTTACCGGTGGATGACTAGTCTGCCTCCCACGGCCTCAAGCTCCTTCCGTGAAAGGGCGCTCTATGAGACAAAGCCTTCGTAATGGCAGCAATCGCAGTCTGCCCCATCGTCTTAATGGTGCTTGGGTTATTTGCCAGAACGTCTCTTGCCGGGGGTAGATCGGCCAAACAAAGCGCTTACTTAGTTGTTGCTCAGAGCACAGCCCGCGCGTATGAAGCTCGGGGAGGCCTTCACCCGCCGCAACATCGCTCCGCACGTATTCGAGAAGAAGGAGGACGCGCGGGCCTTCCTCGCCTCGCTCAACGCGCAGAACGGCGGCGCGGCTTGAGGTGGTCAGCTAGAATGACAAAACAAAGACATACGATGCCTCACCCGCTTGACAGGTAGTTTATAGCTGAGAGATCGCTGGAGCCCTGGACCCCGCCTGTTCATTCCCCCGCCGTGTTCGAATGCCGGCCCCTCGGCTGTCATTACCCTCGTGCGGGTCGGCATCCGAAAACGTTCACGCGAGCGGAGATCACGACGAAAAATATAGATACCCGCACTGCCTCCGATTCCGGAAATAGCCTCCCAGGCGCTAAAGTGAGCGCACCATTCGAATTCAGACTGACATACTGATGCTCATTCGCGACCCGCCGCTTATCCGCTGGTCCATTCACGCCCCCGACGATGGCTTTCTCAACCACCGCGCATCATATGGCGAAAGAAAAATGCGCCTTCTTTCACCTTTTACCGCCTTCATGGAACCCTGAGCAGCCACGAAATATTGTAGCCTCAACGGTAAGGCCGTCGAGAATGTCAGCCTGGGATTGGCCGTTAAGGAGGCCTGCGGGCCAGACGCCAAGAGTTTTCGTCCGCGAGGATTGACCCGATGATCCGCCATAAACGCCTTAGTCCGCCAGTCGCAGATTACCCCGCCGACGAATGGAACGTCATTGAAAAAGAATTTCGTCCCGATTTCCTGGCCCAACTCGAAACCGTGCTGGCGCTTGGCAATGGCTATATCGGCATGCGGGGGTGCCCGGAGGAAGGCGGCCCGAACGCAGAAAACAACACGCTTATCAATGGGTTTTATGAAACCTGGCCCATTGTCCATGCAGAGGACGCTTACGGCTTCGCGAAGACCGGGCAGACCATCCTCAACGTGACTGACAGCAAGACCATCAAGCTCTTCGTCGACGATGAGCCCTTTTGGCTGTCCCATGCCCATCTGTTGAAATACGACCGGCGGCTCAACATGAAGTCGGGCACCCTCGACCGGGAGGTCATCTGGCAAACGCCTGCAGGAAAACAGGTGCACATCACGTCGCGCCGGCTGGTATCTTTTGCCAACAAGCACGTGGCCGCCATTTCCTACCGCGTCACCCTTCTGAACGCGGCGGCGCCCCTTGTGATATCCTCCGAGATGGCGGTGCATAGGCCGCGCGCGAACCCCCGAGGCGGTGATCCCCGACAGGCGAGAGTTTTCGAAGGACGCACTCTCCATCCGCGAATGGGCTATACAAGAGACCGGCGGGTTGTGCTGTGCCATGGCACCGAAAAAAGCAGCCTTCGCCTGACCTGCGCCATCGATCATGTGATGGAGACCGCATGCGCTCACGCCCATAAGGTCTTTCAAAGCGAGGATTTCGGCCAAGTCGCCTTTACAGTCGAGGCTCAGCCGGACCGCCCCATTCAGCTAACGAAGTATATGGTCTATCACACCTCCCCGACGGCTTCTCCCGAAGAGCTCTGCGGCCGTGCCGATTGGACTATGGATCGTGTGGTGTCCCAAGGCTTCCCGAAGCTGCTCGCATCCCAAGAGGAATATATGGACGATTTCTGGCGCCGCAGCGACGTCCGGGTCAGGAATATCAGGGAGGCCCGCGCGCGGCGTAATACGGTGGAGGTGCAGCAAGCGATCCGCTTCAACCTGTTTCATATCCTGCAAGCGTCAGCGCGTGCGGAAGACTCCGGCGTACCAGCGAAAGGTCTGACGGGCCAGGCCTATGAGGGGCATTACTTCTGGGACACCGAGATCTACTTGATGCCTTTTCTCACCTACACTTCTCCGATGATCGCTCGGAATCTGCTGGCCTTTCGCTACGGCATGCTCGATGAGGCGCGAGCACGGGCAAGACGGCTAGGCCATCGGGGAGCCATGTTCCCCTGGCGCACAATAAATGGCCATGAGGCATCGGCATACTACGCCGCTGGAACCGCGCAGTATCACATCAACGCGGACATCATGTATGCGCTTCGCAAGTACGTGC
>JBAVVQ010000070.1:0-3362 GCA_049697375.1 Rhodomicrobium sp. | reverse complement strand
AATAGCTTGGCCCAGGAGCTTGTCGGGAACGCCTGCCACGACGGCCTCTGCGATCTTCGGATGCGCGTGGAGAACGGCCTCCACTTCCTTTGGAGCAACCTTCTCGCCGCGGGTTTTGATGATGTCGTCTTTGCGGCCGACGAAGTAGAGAAAGCCTTCGTCATCGACTTGAAAAAGGTCACCGGTGTAAAGCACCTTCTCCCATGGGTTCGGCCCAGGGCGCAGCCGCTCATTGGTCGCGGTCTCGTTTTCCCAATAGCCCTGCATCACATGCGCGCCCCGGATCACGAGTTCGCCGGGAAAGCCCGGAGGAACCGGCGTGCCGTTATCGTCCAAGACCATCGCTTCCGTGCCCGGGATGGCGATACCTACCGAGCCCGGCCGGCGGTCCAGTTCATCCGGGGGCAAATAAGTGCAGCGCTTGCACTCAGTCAGCCCATACATCGAATAGAGCCGCGCTCCGGGGAACAACTCGCGCAAGCGGGCGATATGATTCACCGGCAGCGCGGCGGCGGTGTTCGTGAGGTAGCGCACGCTCGGGAGAAAGCCCGGTTCGACGTCGCGCATCTGCAAGATCATAGCCGCCATGGTTGGCACCAGCGGCAAGCCGGTCACGCCTTCAGCGCGGATGCGGTCGAAAATCGACTGAGGGAAGGCGAACGATTTCCCGAGCACCAGCGTCGCGCCCATCTTCACGGACATCAGAAGCTGATACAACCCGTAGTCGAAGGCAATCGGAAGGACGTTCAAGATAATGTCGTCCGGCGTGTTCTCCACATAGGTCGTGATCGAGGTCGCGGCGGCCTGGATGTTGTTGTGCGTCATCATCACGCCCTTCGGCCGGCCCGTGGAGCCGGAGGTGTAGATGAGCATGGCCAGATCGACATCGATGCCCTTGTGGCGAACCGGCATTGGCGCGAGGGCGAGACAATCCTCGAAGGCGACGACCCCTGCCGGCAGGGCGCCGGACTCAACTGCCGTCGCGATCACCGTGAGCGGTGAACTCAGTTCCTGCCGCGCTTCCGCCACCACAGGCATCAGCTTGCCTGTCGTGAGGATTGCTGTGCCTCGACAATTGTCGATCACATAAGCGAGCTTGTCTGCTTTCGTGGAGGGATTGATCGGACTGAAGGTCGCCCCGGCTTTCAGGATCGCGAAGATTGAAACCGCTGCCTCCCAGCAGTTGTCCATGAAGACAAGCACGCGATCGCAGCGCTTGACTCCCCGCGCGGCCAGCGCCGCTGCGAGCCTTGTTGAGCTGTCATCAAACTCGGCATAGGTTAGCCGCCGCTGCGGCGTGATAAGCGCAGTCTTCGAGCCAAACTTACGCGCGCTCTTGGCCAGCCAGTTCTCTATACGCATACTGTCTTATCTCACCTTCGCTAATGCCATTGCACTGCAGATGTTCTTACGCCGCAAGCGTTTCGGTTGTCTGCCCCTTTGCAAATCTGCTGACCCACAGTTGAGATGAGAGGATGCCGACGAACGCCGCGTTGTCGCGGAACCCGCCTCCAGGATTTGCGCGGCATTTCTCGAGGAGCTTCCGAACCATGGTCGGATTGAACAGCCCGTTTGCCGCGACAGATCGCTCGCCGAGCGCTTCGCGAACGTATTCCGGTTCGCGCGGCCCGACAAAAGCGAGGCTGTCCGGGGCGCGGTAGGGTTGCTTTGTCCGTTTGGCCACCTGCTCTGGAAGCAGATCCTTCATCGCCTCGCGCAGGATATGCTTCTCAACGAGGCCCTTAAGCTTCATCTCCGGAGGAAGCTTGCTTGCGAACTCGACGAGGCGATGGTCGAGGAAGGGGAACCGTCCCTCGATGCCGTGCGCCATTGCCATTCTATCGCCCTGGCTGCAGAGAATGTAGCCGGGCAGCAGGAAGCGGCTCTCCAGGTACTGCGCCTGATGCAGCGTATGCCAGCGCTTGAACTCTGCCGGAAGAATGGCTGCAAGTTCCGCCGCTGCATCGTAGTTACCGAGCCTCGCACGCAGATCGCCCGAGAAGAACGCCTTCGTTGCTGCTGTTCCGCGGAAGCGGGGACGATGCGAGTATAGAGGATCATCGGTCCGATCGTTACCTGCTCCGAAGAAGGCAGCCAGATATTGGGCCGACTGCTGCTGCACCCCCGGAAGGTAGGGATAGAGCTTGCGGAAGAGATGGGCGCGGAACTTGGACTGCGAATTGCGTGCGCAGAACCTGCGAATGCGGGATTCCTTGAAGATGTCGTAGCCAGCGAAGACCTCGTCGGCGCCCTCTCCGGTCAGAACGACCTTCATATCCTGGTCTCGGACCAGCCGGGATAGGAGAAAGAGCGGAGCTGGCGCGGTTCGGATAATGGGCCGCTCGGTTGCCTCGACGACTTTCGGAAAGATTGTCGCGATATCGTCGCTGTCACACTTGATCGTGTGATGATGAGTGCCGAGCGCTGCCGCCATCTGCAACTGAAACTCGCTCTCGTCGTGCTCTTTGCTCGCAAAGCCGATCGAGAAGGTGTGTAAAGCGCCAGGCGCCATCCTGGAGGCGAGCGCCGATACGATCGAAGAGTCTAGCCCTCCCGAGAGATAGGAGCCGACGGGGACGTCTGCCCGCATACGGATCCGTGTTGCGTCTGTCAAAAGCCATCGCAGTTCCTCCGCCGCCGAAGCCTCGTCCCGATATGCAGGCTCGGCGTCACGGTCCGGGAAGGTCAGCGACCAGTACGGCCGTCGGGTTAAGCCGTTCTCATCTGCGATCATTAGATCGCCAGGCTCGAGTTCGTAGATATCGCGGAAGGGAGTACGAGGCGCAATAGGAGACCACAGCGTGAAAATCTGATCAAGAGCGATCGGATCCAGCTCGGCATTGACCCCCGGCGCCTCCAAAAGCGCTTTGACCTCAGAGGCGAAATACAGCGTTCCATCCGCCACTGTATAGTAGAGGGGGCGGACACCCATGCGATCACGCGCGAAAAACATGCGCTTGCGGGGGGCGTCCCAAATCGCGAAGGCGAAATCGCCGTTCAACTGAGAAACGCAGTTCTCACCGAGCTCGTCGTACAGATGGAGAATAACTTCGGTATCGCTGCCGGTTCCGAACATCCGGCCCTTCGCCTTCAAGGCATCGCGAAGCTCGATATAGTTGAAGACCTCGCCGTTGAAAACAATAGTGAGGCCGCGCCCCGGGAGAGACATCGGCTGCTGGCCGTCGCCCAGACCAACGATAGAGAGACGAGCATGACCGAGCCCCACGCCTCGCTCGAGGAATTGGCCCTTTTCGTCAGGCCCGCGATGGGCGATGGCCTGAATCATTGATCTGATTATGGAACGAATATTTTCGGGATGTATGTCTTTACCAAAACAGCCGACTATCCCACACATAATGGTG
>JBAVVQ010000069.1:0-6692 GCA_049697375.1 Rhodomicrobium sp. | reverse complement strand
ACACGCGGCTTTCCGGTTACGTCATTGAGTCGGCGCTGGTCTCCGGCTTCACATCTGTCGGCATGGACGTCATTCAGCTCGGCCCTATCCCGACCCCAGCTGTCGCGATGCTTGTGCGATCGCTTCGCGCGGACCTCGGCGTCATGATCTCCGCGTCTCACAACCCCTATCAGGACAACGGCATCAAGCTCTTCGGGCCCGATGGCTACAAACTGTCGGACGAAGTTGAATGTGAGATAGAAGCCGAAGTCTTCGGTGACATCAGCCGCCTTCTGGCGGACCCGGACCACATTGGCCAAGCCAAACGCATCGACGGCGTCACTGACCGCTATGTCGAATTTGCGAAGCGCACGCTCGATCGCACCGTAAGCCTCAACGGGTTGAAAGTGGTCTTGGATTGCGCGAATGGGGCAGCATACCGCGTTGCGCCGGCGGCTCTTTGGGAGCTGGGCGCGAATGTGGTAGCTCTCGGAATTACGCCCGACGGCCGCAATATCAACCGCGAGTGTGGCTCCACCGTGCCGGAAACGATTTGCCGGAAGGTCCGTGAGACAGGCGCGGATGTCGGCATCGCGCTCGATGGCGACGCAGACCGGGTGGTGATTGCCGACGAGCAGGGGCAACTGGTCGACGGCGACCAGATCCTAGCGGTGATTGCCGGTGGCTGGCGCGATGCAGGCCGGCTGCGCGGTAACGGCGTTGTCGCGACCGTAATGTCCAATCTCGGTCTGGAACGCCATCTCGAAGGGCTTGGCCTTTCATTGATCCGCACCAGGGTCGGAGATCGTTATGTCGTCGAGGAGATGCGGCGCGGCGACTACAATGTTGGCGGCGAACAATCCGGCCACGTCGTGCTTTCGGACTTCACGACCACGGGAGACGGGCTTGTAACGGCGCTACAAGTGATGAGCGTCGTCGTTCAGAGCGGAAGGAGGGTGAGCGAAGTTTGCCGTCGCTTCGAGCCCGTGCCGCAGCTATTGAAGAGCATACGCTTCCGGGGGGGCAACCCGCTTGAGGACGCCACGGTCAAAGCCGCGGTCGACGCCGGAAAGGTGCGCCTTGGCAAAGGTGGACGGCTCATCATCCGGCCTTCTGGCACGGAGCCGGTCATTCGGGTCATGGCCGAGGGGGATGACAGGAGCTTGATTACTGGCGTCGTGAACGACATCGTGGATTCTATTGATCGTCACGCCTCAGCCGCTTAGCGCCGAGCGTTCTGCAATGAGACTTCGAAGATTTTCGGACCATAAACAGGCGGAGGCATCTTCGAGACGCCTTCGCGCCTTGAAAATGAATTTCTTAACCAATACTCAACTTTTACTTGACCATTAAAGATGTATGAATTTCGATTGCACAATTTTTGAGTAGTTCTGAGCCAATCTCAAGTTTTATTTAACCTTGGAGGTTTACCAAGAAAGGGTGCGCGCACCCCCGCATCCCTTGCACAAACCCCGGATCAGGCCATGAGCTTCAACGCAGATTTTGACGCTTTATCTCCTGTTACACCTCCTCTAGCAGCAAGCCGTTTCGACTCTTTCTTCGATGTCTATGGTCTGAGCCTTAAACAGCAGGCCGATCTAGAGCAAAGAACCATTACGCTGATTGCTCGTTCACCCGCCTCGCCGCCTGCGAAAGCGCTCGCGATCAATCTCGCGCGCTTCCAGCCTCTTTCCGTCGAGGTGAACATTATCTTTGCCCAGATCGCCCCTGCCGATGCCCTGGATCACATGGTCCGCACATTGGGCTCGGCTTGCCGCCAGTCGCCCGAACTCGTCATTCGTTGGGCAAAAAATCGTGCTCTTCTCGACGCTCATGAACGGCTGACGCTCGGCAGAACATTGTGCTGGACGGGCGACGCCATGCGGCGGTCCGAGGACAGCCGGTGTGCGCTCGATCGCGTTGACGATTGTACGCCTGCCATGCTCGCGGAAGCGAACGCCAGCTTTGCCTACCTGTGGCGCGCGTCCAAGCCCTTGCCCAAGACACTCTTCTCCCCGCGAATGCCCGTCAACATGGGATACGACGCAGCACCCTTCCCGGCCTGCCAGACAAACTTGTCTCTTGAAGCGAACATCGTGCGGTTGGAAGACTATTTGCGCTTCCGCCGCCACTGAACTCAGCTTGTTTTTGCAGAGCAGGTATTTCGGAACGGATGGCCTGGCGCCCAACACCAAGCGCCATCCTCATGTTTTCACGAATTGGCCGCGAGGCCTACTTCTCCGTGAGCTTGAGTTCGATACGGCGGTTTCGACGCAGGTCGGTGTCGGAAAACCCGGACGACATGGGCTGATACTCACCGAACCCGGCCGCCACGAGTCTGTTCGGGGGCACCCCCTTCGAGATCAGATACTTCACGACAGAAATCGCCCGGGAAGAGGACAGTTCCCAGTTCGACCGGAAGGCCGCAGTTGAAATCGGCCTGATGTCGGTGTGTCCATCGATCCGAAGCACCCAGTTCAGATCCTTGGGGATGCGTGTCTCAAGGTCCCGGAGCGCCGCCGCGAGCTTATCGAGTTCCGCGTAGCCTTGCGGGGCGAGGTCGGAGGAGCCGCTGTCGAAGAAAATTTCTGATTGGAACACGAAGCGGTCGCCCACAACCTGGACGTCGTCGCGCTCACCGAGCGATCTTTTCAGCTCCCCGAAAAAGGTCGAGCGATATTGCGACAATTCCTGAACGCGCTTTGCCAAAGCCACGTTAAGACGCTGTCCAAGATCGGCGATTTGCGCTTGAGACTGCTTGTCACGCTTATCGGAGTCGCCTATCGAATTTTCGAGGGCTGAAAGCTGCTTCCGCAAGGCTAGAATTTGCTGGTTCAGGAGCTCGACCTGAGCAAGCGCCTGCGCCGTCAATCCTTTCTGATCGTCGAGTTCCTTCGTCGCGATCGCGATGCGCCCCTCGGCCGATGTTCCGGAACCTACGAGGCCGGTCAGGCGCTTCTTCTCCGCCTCCGAGGCAGAGAGCGTGGCCTTGAGCGAGGCGCTTTCCTCAAGCGCCGTCTTCTTTTGCGAACGCTCCAGGGAAAGCATGTCCGCCATTTGCGCAATCTGCTTTTGGAGGCGCGCGAGCGCCGTGTCCTTCCCCGAGGCTTCCTGGGCCACGAAGTATTGGGCGACCATGAACAGAACCATGAGGAAGGTCACGACCAGAAGCAGCGTCGAAAGCGCATCCACAAAACCCGGCCAGTAATCGATTCCGCTGACACGGCGGCGCGATCTTGAGAGCATTGGGTTCCCCTTCGACCTTATGGGGTCAGCGATCGACCGGATCGCGACGTGGAGCGCGGGCGGCAATCTCGCGGAGCGCGCCGGCGAGCCTGTTCTGCTCTTTCAGAACGGACGCAAGCTCGCCTTGATTGTGCGATTGTTCGTCGACCCATTCGCGCAAAACTTTCTGCTCGGCTCGCATTTGCTGAACAAGCTTCTCGATCCCATCGGAGAGTCGAATGAGGGTCTCGTTGTTCTGCGCGCCGCCGCCGCGGATGACGCCCTGCTCGATCTTGTCGGCAAGATCGGAGATGCTTCGCTGCATGTCGAGAAACGCGAACCTTAATTGCGTCTGCGAGCCGGGCGCCTCGCCTCCGACGCCTTCCGCGCGAAGCTCGGTCATGGTCGAGAGCCACTCTTCAAGTTCATTGTAGAAGCGCGATTGCGCCTGCCCTGCCTGAATATCGAGGAACCCCAGGATCAACGAGCCCGCGAGGCCGAGAAGCGAGGCGGAAAAGGCCGTTCCCATGCCGCTCAGCGGCGTCTCAAGACTTGTCTTGAGGTCTTGAAATACCTGGGCTGTCTCTTTGCCCTCGGTATTGAGCGCCCTTATGGCGTCACCCACAGAGCCGGTCGTTATAAGAAGTCCCCAGAATGTCCCGATCAACCCCAGAAAAATAAGAAGACCCACCAGATAGCGCGTCGTTTCCCGGCTTTCGTCCAACCGCGATCCGATGGAATCGAGGAGCGACCGCATCGCCGTGGCGGAGATCGCGGCTTGGCCCTGGCGCCGCCGCAGCATCATCGCCATCGGCGCGAGCATCACAGGTACCTGATCGTCGGCAAGGCCTGGGTCAGAGATCCGGAAATTATTAACCCAGCGCACCTCCGGAAAAAGGCGAAATACCTGTTGAAAAGTAAGCAGGATCCCGAAACCGAGAACTCCGGCGATGAGGAGTTTTAGCGGAGTGCTGCTGCTGAAATTGACGAGTTCCAATATTTTTTGATTGAAGATTACGACAATGAGGCCGATCAAGACGATGAACAAGAACATCCGCCACACAAAGATCTGTGGACCGGATAGTGTCTTGTAATAGGACGGCTTACTCATGGCAAAAGTTGTCTCGCATTCACCAGGATCGGGAGGATAGAGCTTCGAGGCGTTCCATACAACATTTGCAGGCCATGCAACACTAACTTCGTGTTAAGCGCCAGGACTTCAGGCGGCAGCCGCGATGCGCTTGAGAAGAGCGGCGTGAATGGCTTCGTTGCCGCAGACGATCTCGCCTTTCTTCAGCATGTCCGAACGGCCGTCCGCGTCTGAGACGAAGCCGCCAGCCTCACGCAGCAGCACGATGCCGGCCGCGATGTCCCAGGGCTGAATGTGGCGCTCCCAATACCCATCGAAACGGCCCTGGGCGACCCAGGCGCAATCCATCGACGCGACGCCCGTCCTGCGGATGCCGGCCGCGTCGCGCATGACGTTGTGTATCTCGCGCAAATTTCGCTCCTGACCGGGCTTGCCTCGATGCGAGATTCCGGTCGTAATCACGGCCTGTTCAAGATCGGGCCTCGCAGCCACGCGCAAGCGGCGCTTGTCGTTTAAGAAGGCGCCTTTGCCACGTTCGGCCGTGTACATGTCGCCGGTGGCGGGATTGTAGACGAGGCCCGCCACGAGCTCCGCCTCGCGCTGGAGCGCGACCGATATCGCGAACATGGGGATGCCGTGCAGGAAATTCGTCGTGCCGTCGAGCGGGTCGATGATCCAGGTATGCGTCCTGTCCGGCCCTTCGACCAGCCCGCGCTCCTCCATCAGGAAGCAATAGCCGTGACGCGCCCGGCTCAACTCTTCATAGAGGATGGTTTCGGCGCGGTGGTCGGCCGCGGAAACGAAATTCGCAGGCCCCTTGACGCTGACCTGCAAATGCTCGACCTCGCCGAAGTCGCGGGCGAGGCTGCGGCCCGCTTTCCGGGCCGCATTGGTCATGACCGTCATCAGCGCCGAAGCGGGCATATCACAGCTCCAAAATCAAGTTGAATCCCGACCCTGCAAGCGCCGGGCCATGGTTCGACAAGCTCACCATGAGGATCGACCCGTTAAAAAGCGCCCGGCCTCATCCTGAGCCTGTCCGAAGGATGAGGCCAGAATTACATTCGTTTTCAGCAGCCTTCCAGAATCGCTATTCGGCGCGGCGTATGTAGGCCATTTCGTTGGTGTCAACGATGACTTTCTCACCTGCCGTCACAAAGGGCGGAACCAGGATGCGCACGCCGTTCTCCAGCACAGCGGGCTTGTAGGACGACGCAGCCGTCTGGCCTCTCACCACCGGATCGGCCTCCGCAATGGTCAGCGTCACTTGATCCGGTAGACTGATGCCGATGGGACGGCCTTCATGAAGTTCAACCACGACCTTCATGCCGTCCTGCAAGAAGGTGGAGCGCTCGCCGACGAACTCCTGAGCCAGTTCCATCTGCTCATAGGTGTCAGTATCCATGAAGACGAGCATGTCGCCCTGCGTGTAGAGGAACTGAAAGTCCTTCTGTTCCAGGCGAACCTTTTCGACCGTCTCCGACGACCGGAACCGCTCGTTGAGCTTAGAGCCATTGATGAGGTTCTTTAGTTCGACCTGATTATAGGCCGGACCTTTGCCGGGCTTCACCGCTTGTGTCTTGACCGCGATCCAAAGACTGTTGTTGTGCTCAATAACATTCCCTGGCCGGATTTCATTGCCGTTGATTTTCATGATGGCGCTCGCGCGTAAGAATTGGTTGAGCAAGGTGTGGAGGAGATATTGGGGCGCTGTCAAGCCATCAAACAGAGCGCTTACGGGGCGCCGACGCGCCAACCGATCGCGGCGGTAACCCGGCATTTCGTATGGATGGTGCGAATTTCGGCATCTGTTTGTCAACCTGTCCCTGACGCTTTCGTCCGCTTTCCTCGGTCCGAAAGATCTTCAGCGAAATCGCCTTTCCGGCAAGTTAATGCCGCTTGAGCCCGCTCAAATCATTGATAAATATGAGAAAAAACCTGACCGGAACGCCATCGAGCCGCCTGCGCCGCAGCTTTTCCGCTGCGCGCAAACGTTAATTTGTGAACCCGAAATATATTTAACGGACTTTTGCGCGTCCCAGTAAATGAAAAAAATCCAGCATTAAACTTAATCCTGATTACGCATAAAGGTTAGCCAATTTCAGCAGTTTGTACGGCATAGGAGCTGTCCTGAGCGAGACATAGGCGAGCCTGTCGATGGGGATTTCGAGCCTGTATCTGCGGTTGAAGCGGTATTCGAATTCGGCGAGGTATCGCGGCGCATGTTTAGCGCGGACGGCTCTGTAGGTGCCAACCATTGCGGCCTTGATGGTGCCAAGGAGGGTGTTGACCCATTTGAAGCGCGGGTTTTTCGCCGCTTTCGCTCCGCTGCCGGTCTTGACCGGGGTATGGGCGCATCCTGCCTCGGTCACGGCGGGAAAGGAGCGAAACCCATCGG
>JBAVVQ010000068.1:0-4897 GCA_049697375.1 Rhodomicrobium sp. | reverse complement strand
TCGCATCCCCTGTCACCCCGGCCGTCCCGATGGTCTGGCCGCGTTTGACCACTTCGCACTTCTTGACCATGATCGCGTCCGCATGGGCGTAGGCTGTGACATACTCCTCGGCATGCCGGATCAGGATGAGGTTGCCGAAGCCCGGCAGCTCGTCGCCGACATAGGCCACAACCCCGTTTTCCGCCGCCTTGATCGGCGTGCCTTTGGGAACGGAGATCGTCAAGCCCTCGTTCACAGTGCCGTCGCGCTGCGGGCCGAACTGTCCAATGACAAGACCCTCGACAGGTTTCCGGAATGTCTTGCCCATACGTGGGAGCGGATTGGAGAGCGCAGCCTCGCAAGACGGCTCGACCTGCTTGGACGTCGCCATCTTGACATCGGTTGAAGGCTTCGCCTGCTCGGATTCCTGCAGCGTGCTTTCAGCAGCGTCGTCCGCAGAAGCGGAAGCATGACCGGCGCGCGGAGCAGGACGAGTCTGCGGGGTCGCCGCAGCCATGGCCTGTTTCGGTCCTGCTTGCCCCGGAATTGAAAGTGACTGCCCGGCCCTGAGCGAGCGCGCATCGGGGAGGTTGTTCGCCTCAAGAAGCTGCTGCTCCGTCACGCTATGAGCGCGTGCGATGGCTCCGATGGTTTCGCCTCTTTGAACGGTGTAGCATTGTGCGCCCGTGCATTCAGCGACCTTTGCCCTGGGCGCGGCAGGAGCGCTCGGCGCCTGGGCCACTCTCGATTGCGGCGGAATGAAAAGGGTGGCGCCGGGCATGATGGGGCCGCCGCGAAGCCCGTTCGCCCGCGCGATCGCTTCAACCGTCACGCCGTACCGTCTGGACAGCGAAAGCAGCGTTTCGCCCTGAGCCAGCCTGACCGTCGTTCCGCGTGACGCGTCGGCGACGGCGAGACCCGAGGGCCTAGTCATTCTCCGGCCGTCCACGGGCGCGCTGCTTCGCTGATCTGGCCCGTAATACGCATACCCTCGCGGCGGCGCACTGTTGTTGTATCCGCGGCCGTTTTGCTGGTTCTGCGACTGCTGCCGGTAGGCATAGGGGTCGGCGCCCGGATCCTGTGGGGGAGGCGGCGGGGGTGCATAGTTGCTTGGGCCTCCGCCGTAATAGCCCGGAGGCGGCGGGTTGTATCCTCCGGACGGTGGCGGGGGAGGCGGTGGATAGCCGCCGTTTGGCTGATCGTAGGGCGAATAGACGCGCGGCCCGGGGTAGCTCCCATCCGTGGTAGGGGCGGGGCCGTAGGGGCCATAGCCGTCGGCTGTCTTGACGCCTGTTGAGCTTGAAGAGGGCTGCTGAACGGGCGGAAGGTCGACGCGGGAAACCTGCAAATATCCGCCTGATTGCTCCGGACTGGCGCTGGCAAGCTGGTAGCCGCTTTGCGGTTTCGGCTGAGAACTCGCTGTTTGCTGAACGGGCCGGTATTGGGACGTGTTGATGGCGGCTGCTGACGCCGATGTGGAAGAACGAGGAGGCGACGCCTCATACCCGCTCCCAAACTCTAAACTCGTGAATCGCTCGGTCCCTGCGCTGCACCCCCCCAGAAGAACACAACCCAAACTGATCTTAACAGCCGCGCGGACAACTCCGGGCCCGCGCTTGCCCGCCGCATTCACACTACTCATCGCCGCACCTCACTTTGCATAAAAGTATTAGCGGCGGAACGCTTAATATTAACTTAAACGCTTGCTATTTTTCACCCTGCGGGCGCATAGGCCTTGTCAATAATCGCCAAGCGATAGTGCCCTTGGCCCCCATATGGTTGCTTGAGAGCGCGCTGCGGATGTGAATCAAATGTAAAATTCACTGCACGAGCGGCACGAACTGAACGGAAATCAGAGTTTGGCGCTCGAAATGTCCGTTGGTTCGCGTTACAAGCGTGATCCGTTGATCGTAGAGGGGACCGAGCGGAATGACCATGGCTCCGCAGGGCGAAAGCTGATCGAGAAGCGCGGCGGGCGCTTCGGCGGCGGCGGCGGTGACAAGAATGCGATCGAAGAGCCGGTTGCCGGGCCATCCCCACGTGCCGTCGCCGTGGATCGCCGTGATATTATGAAGCCCCAGCCGCTCGAACCGCCTCACCGCCAGATCGTGCAGTTCCCGATGGCGTTCGACGGTGTAAACGTGGTGCGCGATCCGTGAAAGGATCGCCGTTTGATAGCCCGAGCCGGTCCCGATTTCGAGAACGTCCTGATCGGGGGCGACATTCAGGCGCTCGCTCATATAGGCGACGATGTAAGGCTGCGAGATTGTCTGATCGCATTCGATGGGCAAAGCCTGGTCCGCATAGGCATGCGCCTTGAGAGCATCCTCGGAAATGAAAAGCTCCCGCGGTGTGCTGGCGATGGCGCTCAGCACGCGGGGGTCTCCGATTCCGTTGTGTTGCAGGCTGTACAACAGGTCGCGCAGCGCTTCGTCCATGGGGCGCCATCTCCCGGAGCGGCGCTTATTGGTCCGCTCCTCCTAGAGCGCATCCGCTTTTGATCGACTCAAAAGCGCGCTCCAGCTCTTTGTTTTATCGTGCGTCTTATCGGAAAACCGCTTCGCACTTTTCCGGACGCACTCTAAGTCTCCAGAAGCGAGGTCAGCTTCCGGCAGGTATCGCCATGCGTTAGGTTCAGATAAAGAGGCGTCACCGATATCGCGCCCGATCTCACCGCCCAAAGATCCGTCCCCTTGCCGGGATGCAAGGACCGAGATTTGAACCCGAGCCAGTAATAGGGGTTGCCCCGCGTATCCATGCGGTCTTCGATGCGCAAGTAATCCTGATCGCGCCTGCCTTGTTCTGTAACCTGAATACCCTCGACTTTACTTGGTTCCCTGTCCGGGAAATTGACGTTCATCAAGACATCCCGCGGCCAGCCAGCTTTCATGAGCTTGCGGATGAGGTCCGCGCCGAGCTCCATCGGCGTTTCCCAGCGGATTTTCTTCGGATTCTCCCAATCGATGGCGAGGCTGAGCGCGATGGACGGGATGCCGAGCATGGCGCCTTCGATTGCGCCCGCGATGGTGCCGGAATAGGTGATGTCGTCGGCGAGGTTCGCGCCGCGATTGACGCCGGACAGAACGAGAGTCGGGAGTTCATCCTGAAGGATGTAGCGCACGCCCATGATCACGCAGTCGGTCGGGGTGCCTTTGACCGCGAAGACGCGCTCCGAAAGTTTCCGCAGCCGCAACGGCTCGTGCAGCGTCAGCGAATGCGCCGCGCCGCTCTGGTCGGTTTCGGGCGCGACCACCCAGACATCCTTCGAGAGGTCGGACGCAATCTTTTGCAGCACATCGAGGCCCGGCGCCTCGATGCCGTCGTCATTCGTGATGAGAATCCGCATGCCGCCCCTTCATGCCTCCACATAGGCGAGGATGCTTTTTGGTTTTGGTACGGGCAGCCCGTCCTCTAGCAATCCTTCGATGTGAAAGGCGATAGCCTTCCTAATTTCAGATTCCGCCTCTTCGACGCTGGCGCCTGTTGCGATGCAGCCCGGGAGGTCCGGCACATAGGCGGAATAATTGCAGCCTGCGTCCTCAATCACCACTGCGTATTTCATTTCTCTTCCGCCTTCAAACCCGCCTGCTTCAATATGCTATTAAATGTGCCTGGGGCCAAGTCGTCCGACGCCTTCCCGGCGATGGTGACGCGCCCAGGCTTTCGCGGATGCTTGAACTGCCGATGGCTTCCCCTTGTCGCAACAAGAAACCAGCCATCGTCCTCGATGAGCTTGATTGCCTCGCGAACCTTCATGCCTGGATGCGGTGGACACCGCCCATATAGGGCAGCAGCGGATCGGGCACGCGGATGCTGCCGTCCTCCTCCTGATAGTTCTCGATGACGGCGATGAGCGCGCGGCCGACCGCGAGGCCGGAGCCGTTCAGCGTGTGCACGAACTGCACCTCCTTCGCGCCTGCCCCGGACTTCGATCCGGGGTCCTTCGGGCGGAAGCGCGCCTGCATGCGCCGCGCCTGGAAGTCGCCGCAGTTGGAGACGCTCGAAATCTCGCGATAGGTGTTCTGGCCGGGCAGCCACACTTCGATGTCGTGCGTCTTGCGGGCGGCGAAGCCCGTATCGCCCGAGCAGAGCACGACGACGCGATAGGGCAGGGCAAGCCGCTTCAGGATTTCCTCGGCGCAGTTCGTCATGCGCTCGTGCTCGGTTTGCGATTGATCCGGCGTTGTGATGGAGACCATCTCGACTTTATAGAATTGATGCTGGCGGATCATGCCGCGCGTGTCCTTGCCTGCCGCGCCCGCCTCGGCGCGGAAGCAGGGCGTTAGCGCTGTGAAGCGGTAGGGGAGGTCCGCTTCTGAGAGGATGCTTTCCCGCACGAGGTTTGTGAGGGGGACTTCACTAGTGGGAATGAGCCAGAACGGAACCTCTAAAATTGGATTGATGCCAACGACGCGAGTGCCGTCAAACGTTGGGTGGTTAATAGCCGCCTTTATAGTGTCGCCTTTAAATGACTGATAGTTACGTTCAAGCTCTTTTTGACGGGTGCCTTTAAATCTAAAATCAAGTCTGCCCTCCGATGATCCGACGATTACATCAACCTCATCGTCACCGATAATCTCCTCTGCTTTCGCCGCAAATAGATCGTTGGCGAACTTTGGCAGTTGAGCGGTACCAAACACCGCATCGTCTTTAACGAGCAGCGGAGGGTTGACTTCGATATACCCGTACTCGCCGGTCTGCACGTCGAGCATGAATTGGCCGAGCGCGCGTTCGAGCCGCGCGAGCCCGCCCTTCAGCACTGTGAACCGTGCGCCTGAAATCTTGGCCGCCGCCTCGAAGTCCATCAGCCCGAGCGCTTCGCCGATCTCGAAATGCTGCTTCGGCTCGAAGCCTTCCTTCGCGAAGTCGCGCGGCGTACCCCAGCGGCGCAGCTCCACATTCTCGCTTTCATCCTTGC
>JBAVVQ010000067.1:0-3503 GCA_049697375.1 Rhodomicrobium sp. | reverse complement strand
GCTGGCGTTGTTCGCGATGATGTAGCCCCAGGGGCCCATCCAGGCAACATCGACCTGTCCGCTTCCCATGGCAACGGCGATGCCCGCCCAGTCGGTTGTTGCGGAGAGTTCGTAGTCCACGTCGAGCTCTCCGGCGAGGTGGGCGAAAACCGGCCCGAACGCCTTCTTGGTATCCTCGGGGTTTGGCAGCAGAGGCCCAACCGCGAATTTAAGCTTGGTTTTTTGGGCGCGTGCCGGCATCCCAAAGCCTGCAGCTGCAAATCCAACGGCTGTAGCCGCTAGAAACTTCCGCCTGGCGACGAGCATCGTAACTCCTTGGGCTAAGGCTAAGGGACAGAGGTTAGGGCCGCACGGCGGAGAGGTGTATCGAGTACCGCTCGAGCTCATCATGCTCGGTGAAGAAAGTCTGACCAGCGGCGCCGCAACCCCAACTTCTGGGCATGTCACTGCTAACAATAGATTTAAGTTTTGCGGTAGCCAAGCGGGGGGAAAACAAACAGCCTTCAACTTTTGGAAACATAGCGGGCGTCTTTCCGGTCGAAATCTTTGATTGCGACACGCGCCGCTGACCTAGGCGGCGTCTCAGTGACCTCTCCGATGTTCTCGGTGCGCGCGCCTGCGTGCATGAAGAGATTGTAGATCGCCCACTGTGTGCGATCCCTCCTGCCCCGCAGCGGAAACCGGCCGGCCATTGAAGACGCCGAATAAAACCGGTGATACATCTTGGCGATCCCCTGCCGGACTTCGGTCGCGGACATTTGCGCGGGCTTATAAACAACGTGGCCTTGATCGTATTTTGTCCAATCGTAGGACACGATCCGATTTGCTTTCCGCATTTCGTACCAGGTCAGCGTGCCGGGACAAGGCGTCAGCGCCGAATGGGCGCAAGCATCGAATTTGGTGTTGATCGTGAACTCTGCGGTGGCGGCGAAGGACGAAAGATCATCGCCATCGAACCCGAGCATGAACAAGCCGAAGACCATGATGCCGTAGGAGTGCACTTTCTCCACGAGCGCGGCAAACTGGTCCGGCTGACGATCTCTGGAGCACGTATACATGAGGCTTCAGGAGCTGGAGGATGATCAAGCTTGCCAAAGGGGAGGCGGGGAACAGCCAACCTTGCCCCATCGCAGAGGACGCCTTTCGGCTTACAGACTACTCCCGACCTTCATGAACCCCCGAACCGACGAGGATGACCCGAAGCGATCATCGCCGGGCGCGGTTCGTAGCGCCCAGCGCAAGCATTTAATCAAAACAATCCATGCTTTGGTTCATCCAAACAGGATATGATACCTATGCAGTTAAGCAAACGGCCCTCTCGCTACAGTTAAAGGAACAATGGTGGAGTTAGCGCCCATTCTGGATCTTAAGAACACCGACGCCCCGTCGGTCTTTCAGGCCGCCAACCTCTTACGTGAAGCCAGGCGCCAGCGCAGCCTGGATGATTGGGAGGCGCCGGAGATCTGCGTGCTCGACCCAGACGGCGACGTCGTGCGTTACCTGAAACGCCGGAGATTGGCGAATGCGGCCGTTAACTGGGCCTGCTATCACACCGAGATGTGGCGGTTCGCTTGGGATGGAACGGAGTTCGGCATCGTCGGCTGTGCCGTCGGCGCTCCGTTCGCCGTGCTCTTGGCCGAGCAGATGTTCGCCTCCGGCTGCCGGTTCCTGGTAAGCGTCACCTCCGCCGGGCAAATCGCGCGGACCCGAGAGCCGCCCTACTTCATCCTGATCGACCGGGCCTTGAGGGATGAGGGCACGAGCTATCACTACCTGCCGCCATCGCGTTTCGCCGAAGCGGCTCCCGATGTGCTGGCGCGGTTACGGGTCGTCCTCGATGGCGTACCGGTTAGCGTTCACCAAGGGCCCACGTGGACGACCGATGCCCCGTACCGCGAGACACAAGAAGCCGTGGAAGCTCACCGCCGTGATGGAATCCTGGCTGTCGAAATGGAAGCGGCGGCGCTTTACGCGTTCTCCCGCGCCCGAGAATACCCGGTAGCCTGCTTCGCCCACGTCACGAACTCGATGGCACAGATCGACGGCGATTTCGAGAAGGGCGAGGCCGGTGGCGCTCTCGACGCGCTTGCTTTGATTTCAATCGCTGCGAAGGCCTGGCTACGCTCAAAGTAGGCCCAACACCTGACATCTACTTTAGCCTCCTAATGCCGCTGCGCTATTCCTGCCCCAGCCAGTTCCGCGGCCACAGGGGGATAAAGCTCATCCATTGGGATCGAGCGGCCATTTGTCTGGACAATGCGGCAATGATAGCGTTTCAGCGCCCTGACGTGAGGCACGCCGCAGGAATGGGCTATGGTGCCCACCTCGGCACGCATCTTTTCGACGAAATTTCTGACGCGCACCGATTTTTCTTCGGGATTCAGCCCCCGCTGCAACCGCCGGTCATGCGTCGTGATTCCAGTCGGACAGGTGTTCTTGTTGCATTTCAGCGACTGGATGCAGCCAAGGGCGAACATGAAGCCGCGCGCAGAATTGACCGTATCGGCGCCCGCGCAATAGTCCCAGGCGACCTCGGCAGGCGTAACGAGCTTGCCGGATGCGATTACCTTTATGCGCGGGCGCAGATTATATTTACATAAAATGTCTATGACCATCGGAAGCGCTTCCTTGACCGGCAAGCCGACATTGTCCATCAGCGGCAAAGGCGCAGCGCCGGTGCCGCCATCGCCGGAGTCGATGGTGATAAAGTCTGGGGCGCTCTCCGGCCCGCGGCGATTAATCTCCTTGCACATGGTTTCAAGCCAGCCATAGGCGCCGAGCACCGCCTTGAAGCCCGTGGGCTTTTCCGAGACATCGCGAATGCGCGCGATTTGATCGAGGAGATCGGGAACGCTGTCGATTTCGGGATGGCGGTTCGGCGAGATTGAATCGGTGTGGACAGGAATGCCGCGGATCTTTGCGATTTCCGGCGTCACCTTGACGGCTGGCAGGATGCCGCCCTTGCCTGGCTTTGCGCCCTGGCTGAGCTTCAATTCGAACATCTTTACTTGAGGAAGGCTTGCGATCTCGCGAAGGCGGCCTTCGTCGAGCTGGCCATCGGGCATTCGGACGCCATATTTCGCGGTCCCGATCTGAAAAATCAGATCGCAGCATCCCTCCAAATGATAGGGAGCCAAACCGCCTTCGCCGGTATTGAGCCAGCACCCGGCCATCGCGGCGCCTTTTGATAGGGCTCTCAGGGCCGGTGCGGAGAGCGCGCCAAAGCTCATCGCTGAAATATTGATGATCGAGGAAAAGCGGTGATATAGCCGAAGGTGCTCACAAAAAGTCCTCTCAACAGCATAATATTACCGGGCGATCACGACAGTCGTGCAGGCGCTGTCGGATTTGGCAAGACGGCGTCCCTCCGCCAGGCGGACGCGGAGCGTAATACGCTCGGCCCTGGCTACTGGGCAATAAGGATCGGGTTCATCGAGCCGGCCGAGAAGCTTTCGCCTTCCCGCGCAGCCGGCGCGGCAAGAGGCGAGGTAGTCGCAGGACTT
>JBAVVQ010000066.1:0-2398 GCA_049697375.1 Rhodomicrobium sp. | reverse complement strand
TGCGCGAGCAGTTCACCAAGCTGCATCGGAAACTGCTGGCAATTGTCCGGGACGATACAGTCTGCCGCCGTCTTATGACCATTCCCGGCGTTGGCGCGGTAACCGCACTGGCTTATCGCGCCACCATTGATGTTCCCGCCCGCTTCCGCAACTCCAAAGCCGTTGGCGCCGTACTCGGTTTAACGCCTGCCCAGCATCAGTCAGGGGAGATGAACCGCGTTGGGCGTATCTCTTTGTGCGGAGACGGAATGATGCGTGCGCTGCTTTACGAAGGCGCCCAGACCGTCCTCACCCGCAGTGTCAAATGGTCATGGCTCAAAGCCTGGGCCATGAAGATCGCCAAGAACCGCGGATTGAAAAGGGCAATCGTGGCGCTGGCGCGCAGGCTCGCCGTCATCATGCACCGCATCTGGGTTGATGGCACCGAGTTCCAGTGGACGAAGGAGAAGGCTGCCTCAGCCTGATGGCGCCGCCGGCCTATCCTAGATACTGAAACGCAAGAACTGGTTTCCGCCGCCTCTGGCGGGAGATGTCCCTCGCGGGACGAAGGATGAAGTGAGATCGCTCCGCAGCTTGTGCCTACCGTATGAGCAACGGTAAGCACGCCCCTCAGATTGTTCCGCTTCATCTTCCTCATCCCATCCTGGGAGGGCCGCCGTGTCCATCCCGAAGAGAAGCAAGGCCCCGCGAGCGGCATCGAAGAATTTCGCGGTCCCAGCGGCATCCAGCATGCTACCGTGCTCGGAGCCGTCAAGGACAAGCCACCTTTGGTGGTGGCTGCGCCATCCTTGACCCCTCCTGCGCGCGGCAGCACAGGTTTGTGCAAGGCCGGGGCGAAGGAATGACCTCGGCCGAACAAAGGAATGACTGGTGTCCGCCACGCTTTAGTGGTTGGCCGGGTCGTGCTTGACATCGGGGGCCGAATAGAGAAGCTGCGGAAATTGTTCGTGTTGCCCCCGCAGCTCGTTAGGCTTTGTAGCTTCGACGCTCACTGATGACCCATTGCCGACATACCACAGCTGTCACCGATAAATTGCCTCAGCCGTTAAATATCCGGAACTTGGCCAAGCCGTACGTACGTTTGACATTCATCAAAGCGGGGTTCGCTCTGTGAAAGTACTTCGAATGCATGAAGTCTTTTTGTTAAGGCGTTTGGAGCTTTCGCGTTATGACATTCAGTCGCAGCGTACTTGCGGTGGCCGCGCTTCTTGCCGCCAACATGCAGTCAAGTTGGAGGAGGAGGAGGGCTGCGAGGGTGCAGCTGATCGGCTCAGGGTTAGCCGCTGCGCTAATGTTGGTGGCAGGGATGGCCGCACCCTCGATGGCGGAGGAGGGCTTCAGCGAGGATTTGGGGGTCATCCGAGCTTGCGCCAGCGACGTCTGGAGTCTCTGTTCGGACGTGCTGCCCGATGTCGGACGCATCAAGAGCTGTGTACAGAACAAGATGGGCCAGCTTTCCAAAGGCTGCCTCGACAAGCTCCTCGATGCAATGGCCGGCTCGTCATTCAAGGTCTGCAAGGATCAGACTTATGCGCTTTGCGCCGCGGCGCGCTGCAATGTGTTCGACGGCGTCGCTTACTGCCAGTGCGACGTGAAGCACGGCGACAGCATCAGCCTGCCGTTTCCGATGGGCAAGGACGAGGACGTCTGTTCGATCAACGCGAGAGGGGCAGCCAACAAGTACATGATCAGCACCTACAGCTTGCCTGAGTCGATCGCCTCTCCGCAGGGAAGCGGCGCGGTGTACACCTGCCAGGGCGAGGAGGGCGGCGCCTACGCTCAGTGCGACGGTGGACTGTGCTTCAGAAGCACCGAGGAGACGACGTTCCCGGGCTTCGACAAGCCGGTGCCGAAAGGGCAGATCGTCTGTTCCTGCCCAATCACCAAGTCCAGTGGCGCAAACGCCCAAAACTACCAAATCCTCGGGCCCTATCCATGCGACAAGTCCTTCTTCAAATATTGCAAAGCCGCCACCGCAAATAGCAAAACGGGTTCGACGATCTATGTCGGCGCTCCTGCAGGCACGGCTGCAGCTCTGGCCGTCCAACTCAACGGCAAGGTCCCGCCCCTCAACGAGTGCGGGGCCGATAGATAGACATGGAGGACCTGTTCTATTCCGACGGGGTCGGCTCACGGACATGAAAAAGGCGCTCATTCTCGCGGCTACGGGCGAAGGGCTGACGGGGCTGGCATTGGTGCTCGTTCCGTCGCTCGTCGGGCAGGTGTTGCTCGGCGAGCAACTGACCGGCGTTGCGATTCCGGTGGCCCGCGTGGCCGGCACGGCGCTGATTGGCCTGAGTATCGCCTGCTGGCCCGGTTCGCCGCTCGCAGGCATGTTGTTCTACAGCACAGTCGTCGCTGTCTATCTTGCTTACCTCGGTCTCGCAGGTGGGGCGAC
>JBAVVQ010000065.1:0-6277 GCA_049697375.1 Rhodomicrobium sp. | reverse complement strand
GGCTATGGCGGAGGAGCGCCTTACAGGAATTGGGGCCAGCCCGCTTATGCTGTGTCCGCTCCCTATCCTCGACAAATAAGGAGGCCGCCGCCCCCTCCACCGTGTTATTCTCCCTGCGATTACTGATGCCGTCTTAAGGGAGGAACCGACGCGCTTCGATGCAGGCGACTGCCCGGTGCTTCCCCGCTCCCTCGCCCCTCTCGCCATGCGGCGCACCCTCACCGCACCGGACATTGGTAAGCAGATAAGGCGCCCCTCGAGCGCGGCACGATTTCATACAATTCTCCGCCTCAAAATCTCAGGCGCGCCTTAGGAAAACCCGGCATACGGCCGCATAAGCCAAATCGCATTTTGTCAAAAGGAGTCTTCAATGAAGCTTGGGATTTATGCAACTGTCATCGCCGCGTTCGCTATCGCCGCCTCGCCCGCTCTCAAGGCGCAGGACATGCCGGAGGCGCAGGACATGCCGAGCCCCGGCAAACCCTGCAAGAGCGACCGCGAGAAGTTCTGCCCTGGCCTCAAACCCGGCGACGGAAAGCTGGGGCCATGCATGAAGGAACACGCAGCGGAGCTTTCGCCCGAATGCACAGCCGCCGCCGAAGCCGGGAAACAGGCCAGGAAGGCTATTCGAGCGAACTGCAAGGCGGATATCGCGAAATTCTGCGCAGACACCCCAAAAGAGCGCGGTGCTATTGGCAAATGCCTTGAAAGCCATGCGAGCGAACTTGAACCGGCTTGCGGAGATGCGGTGAAGTCGAGACCCGGCGCCAAGAAAGCGTAAAGCGAAGGCCGCCCGTCACCGGCTGGGCGTCTCCTTCGCAGGCGATTCTCCGGCCCCCTCGCCTTTCGGCTTGAAATTGAGCGCGACGCCATTCATGCAAAATCGCTGGCCCGTGGGCCGTGGGCCATCCGGGAAAACGTGGCCCAGGTGGGCATCGCACTGCGCGCAGCGGACTTCCGTTCGGCGCATCAGAAAAGACCGGTCCTCGTGCTCGGTCACAGCGTCATCGTTCATCGGCTTATAGAAGCTCGGCCATCCGGTGCCGGACTCGAATTTGGCGTCGGACACGAAAAGAGGGGCGTCACAGCACACGCAGGTGAAAACCCCCTCGCGCTTCTCGTTGTTGAGAGGACTTGTACCCGCGCGCTCGGTGCCATGCCCGCGCGTGACCTTGTACTGCTCTGGCGTCAACTGCGCCCGCCACTCAGCATCGCTTTTTTCGACTCGCTCCGTCATCTCCCAAACCTCATCTCAATTTCATAGCCTTAGTTATCGCCTTAGTTATTGGGACTCCCGGCCCAGCTTTTGAAGAACCTTGGGATGGCGAGCGCACGCTTTGAACCTCACATCCAAGTCATCGGCGCAGACGAGGGCCGCCACTCTAAACGGTCTCGGGGCTGAACACGCCGCCATTGGCCTCTTCGGGCCTTCTCCTCTCAAGTTCCTGGCTGTACCGCCGCAGGACGTAAGCCTCGCTGACCGTGCCGACGACGCGGCCAGACTTGACGCTGTCAAGCACCGGCAATATCTCGGACGCCGTCTTTGTGAACATGTGCACGGCGGTGTGAATGTTTTCCTGCGCCGTGAGAACGTGCGGCTCGTCGTGGATCAAAGCTTCGGCTGTCGTGATGTCCGACGCCTCGTCATAGGCCGACGAATGGGCCTCAACCGTCTCGATCATGCCGATATACGCGCCCTGGCCGTTCAGAACGAAGGCGTATTTCGGGCCTCCTAGCGGGAAGCGCTCGCGAACCTCGGAAATGGTTTCTGACGCTGGCACAAGATGCACGTCTTTGCGCATGAGCTTGCCGACCGTCAGGTCGGCGATCCAGCCGACATCGTGCGCGCTCTTAATGCGCAGGCCGCGCACGTGGAACCTCCAGGTCGCAAACGAATAGCCAAAGCTCTGGCGCACGACCACCGAGCAGGCGATGACGCTCGCCATGACGGCCATGGTGAGGGAAAAATTGCCGGTGGTCTCAAGGACAAGCAGCGTCATCGTTATGGGAGCGCCAACAATGCCGCCCGCGACGGCGCCCATTCCAACAAGCGCGTAGGCCAGAGGATTGACCGCCAGTTGAGGAGCAAGGGCCGAGAGACCAGCCGCGACCGCTCCGCCGAAGATTGCTCCCAGGAGAAGAGACGAACTGAAAAGACCTCCGCGCATTCCCGATCCTACTGTCAGCGCCGAGGCCGCAATCTTCGCCAGAAGCAAGGCTACAAGCGCAGAAAAACCGAAACCTCCCTCAAGCTGGTCGGAAATCGCCCCATGGCCGCTCCCGAGAACTTCGGGAAAGAAAAGCGCAACGAGCCCAACGGCCGCGCCCCCCAGAACCGGCCTCAGAGTACCGGGAACCTTGCGATAGCGCAGCGTATTCTCGACAAGCGTCACGGCGCGCATGGTGGCGATCGCGATCGCCGCAGCCCCGAAGCCCAGGAGAAGAAAGAGCAGGTAATCGTGGCCTTCGACGCTCACGGCAGGCGGCGAGGCGAACATCGGCCGGCCATTTGAGATCGCATGGATCGCGAGATTTCCACACAGCGCCGCCGACGCCACGGGGGCCAAGGATTGAAGCGTGTAGCTTCCGATCACCAACTCGAAAGCGTAGAAGGCCCCTGTCAACGGGCTATTGAAAGCGGCTGAGATGGCCGCCGCCGAGCCGCAGCCCACAAGCACGCGCAAATCCTGCCGTCTGAGGCGAATGTTCTTTCCGATTTTCGAGGCGAAACCTGATCCGACCTGGGTGTAGGCCGCCTCCAAGCCCGCGCTGCCGCCAAAACCGACGGAGACAACCGTCAAAAGGCCGAGATGGATGCTATCGCGCAAGGACATGCGGCCGCCGTAGAGCGCGTTGGCCTCGATCGCGTCGACGATTTCGCGCGGGCGGAAATGGCGGATTGTGGCTGCGATCAATCCGACCAAAATCCCGCCGGCGACTGGCGCGAAAAATCTCACGCCGGCCGGGATCCCGCGTCCGGCGCTGAGATGAGCGTCGAGCGGCACGCCGAAAATGAGATAGTGCAGCTCCACAACCGCTCCGTCGATGACCGAGACGACTGCCCCAATGACAAAGCCGGCGAGGGCCGCGATCACAATCAAAGCGATCTCGTTCTCCCGGAACCGGATCAACTCTCGGGCCAACGCCAGGTTCAGGCCTCGCCGCATGGTCTTGAAGCGGCGATGCGCCAATCCACCTGAAACTGTCGGTACTCGGATGTCGGCAGGCATAGAAGCTATCGTCTTGGGCGCTACTTGATAAGGATATCGGCTAGCGCATGCGGCTGGGAAAAACAAAAGGGCGTGAGAGGGTTCGCCAGCGAAGGGACGGCGCGCCCCGCAAAACGGTTGATTACGTGCGCCATTCCTCGTTGAATGGTCCGAAGGTCTTGCGCCCGGGCGCCCGCTGTGGCACGGTCGCGTCCTGTTCGCTGCAGTAGCTCAGTGGTAGAGCACCCCCTTGGTAAGGGGGAGGCAGAGAGTTCAATCCTCTCTTGCAGCACCATCATTTTCTCAAGGAAATTCAGCACTTAACGGCGAAAAGCGCGGCGGACGTTTGTTCTTCGATGCGCTTCATTGCCGTGAACACCCCATGAACTCCCCATCGATGTTTCGGCAAATCAGCGGCAAGGGTTCCGCGATTGTTCATGGGGGCCGCTCATGAAACCGAAGGAGTTCAATCCGGGGCGGGGCCGCAATGGGAAAAACGGAAAGCGCAAAGAGGAAGCCGCCGATGGCGCGGTCAAGCTTCCGCACGATCCCAATTCAGAGATCCGCGTTATCGGGACGGTCCTCAAAGACAACGACGCTTTCGATGAAGTGGAATTTCTGGAGCCTCAACACTTCTTCGACCCGATGCGCTGCGCAGTATGGACCGCGATCCAGGCACGGCTTCGCAAGGGGGAGAAGGTTTCCCCGGTCCTTATTGCCGCGACCTTCCCGACAGCAGACGGCGACAACGCCACGGTGCTCAAGGCGTGCAATGAAGCCTGCACTCATGCAGCTTCGCGCGATCTCCTGAAGGATTACGCTAAGACAGTCTTCGCGCTCGCGGAGAACCGGCAGGCGCATGACATAGCAACACTTTGGGCTCAGAAGGCGCTCGACCCTTCAAACCGGGAAACCTTGAACGGAATGCGTTCGGCCATCGATGACGCGGCCGAAATGCAGGACATCGAAGGGGATCAATCCGAAGCATGGGAAGCGGCAGCAAACCGGGCGGCCGAACTTTACCGGACGCGCGGCGAAACGCTAACCGGAGTCCGGACGCACATCCAGGGACTTGATGAAATCATGCCCGCCATGCGCGAAGGGAACATGATCCTACTCGCGGGCGTGCCTGGGCACGGCAAGACGACGCTCGCCAATCAGATTGCGCTCAACAATGCGATGAACGGGATCCCGGTCCTATTCTTCACATTGGAAATGTCCCGCGACGAGATCGTGCAAAAGCTTGTGAGCATGCTTTCGGGCGTGCCCGAAGACGTGATCGACCACGGCGACGGCAATCAAGAGCAGATGGACGCCTATTTCAAGGCCGCCGCCAAGCTGCAGAAACTCCCGCTCCGGATCATCGGCAAGAAGCCCATGAAGCCCGGCATGATGTTTTCGATCGCCCGCAGGGAAGCCCGCAAGTTCGGCATCAAGCTTGTGGTGATCGACTACCTGGGGAAGATGACTCCGGATGACCGGACCAACGGCGTCTATGAGCGCATGTCATTGCTCTCGAATGACGTCAAGAACATCGCCGGGCAGCTCTGCTTGCCCATTCTGACGCTGGCACAGCTCAACCGTGAAATCTTCAAGCGGCCGAACAAGAAGCCTCAGAACAGTGATCTGCGCGACAGCGGCAACCTCGAAGCCGATGCCGATGTGATTCTTTTCGTCCAAAAGACGCAAGGGATGCTTGAGCTTGAGGAACCGATGCCCGGAAGTGAAGACTATGCCTCGAATTTTGCCGTGTGGCAGGATCGCTGGCGAGACGCCGCCGGTCAAACCGTTGTCTACCTTACCAAGTCCCGCCGCACCGGAAAAACCGGAACCGTCGAACTCAAGTATAAAGACGGCGGTCTGTCATGAGTTTTGAAGTAAAAAAGCTGTGCATAACTCACAGAGGAAGCAAAACAACGCTTGAAACGATTCGTTTTTCAAGCGTCAATCGCAGGCCGGTACGACTGCGAATAAAAGCATCCGGCGCACCCTGCACGGTGCGCTTCAGTCTGTTTTGTTTTCCTGTACTGCGTTGGTCTCTCAAACTGGGGAGTGTTTTCACTCCCTACTTTTTCGCCTGCTCGGCCGCCACGCCTGACAGGCGAACCGGGCATAGGGGGTGCCCAGCCAATGCAAGCACTGCCACGTAACGCGGACTCTGTCAAGAGCAGGCGCGAATCCGCTGAAAGCCGCAAACATTATTTGTTGCGGTTCATAGAAACACAGATCGAAGCTGCACATGCCTTCGCAAGTGAGATCGAACTTAATCAAATGTGGCTCACGCACGGGCTTGTTCCCGTTGAGCACGCCGCCTTGCTTCTGAACGCTGAAGCTGGAGGCGTGCAATGAGTTTCGAAAAAACCAACATCAAAGTGCTTAGGTGGAACGAAAATTTCGTCGTTCTTCCCAACTCGTTCGCACAAGATCACACTCTCTCGCATCAAACCCGCTCGGCTTTGCTTGATACGTTTTCCCGTTCCGAAGATTGGGAAACGACAGCTGGTGGCTTGATGGCAGTAAACGGCTTGAGCCGCGACGTTGCGCGCCGCGTATTGAACGAGGCTGAAGCTTCCGGCTATGCCTTCAGGAAGCAAGTCCGCATAGGCGGACGCTTTGCCGGGGAGCAATGGATTCTATCGCCCGATAAGGAAGCTATATCCCGGCTGAAGCTAGAACATGACGAGAACACACCGGAGACTGAAAAACCGGCTGCGGCGAAAACCGGCGCCGGTTCACCGGAGCCTGAAAAACCGGAGCCGATAAAACATCAGCAACAAAATAAAGATTTTAACGAAAAGAAGGATGAAGAAATAACCCCCCTACCCCCCAAGGGGGAAGCGGAGCGGGCTGAATTCGATTTGTCCGAACAGGAAGCCCAACCAAGCCAAACGAAACGGAAGCGGCAAAAGCTACCCCTGACAGCGTTGCCGGAAGACTGGCGGCTCTCCGAAAAGCTCTTAACCGAGGCAGTTGCGAAATATGGCCTTACCCGCCGTGCCGTTGAATTCGAGGCACACGAGCAATTCGCGCCTTTCTGGCACGGCACCGGCCGCTCACAGAAGGATTGG
>JBAVVQ010000064.1:0-4945 GCA_049697375.1 Rhodomicrobium sp. | reverse complement strand
CGAGGCGCTGCTCACATCCATCGAGGGCGCGCCGCCTTACACCATCCTTGATTTTGGCTGCGGTCCCGGCCGGGACCTCAAGGCCTTCAGTGACCTTGGCCATATCGCAATTGGGCTCGATGGTGCTCGGCCTTTCGTTTCTATGGCGCGTAGCCATAGCGGCTGCGAAGTCTGGCATCAGGATTTTTTAAAGCTCGATCTGCCCGCGGCTTATTTCAACGGCATCTTTGCCAATGCAGCGCTGTTTCATGTGCCAGCCCAAGTACTGCCGCGCGTGCTACAGGACTTGCACACGGCGCTCAATTCCGGTGGCGTCCTTTTCAGCTCGAACCCTCGCGGCAACAATGAGGAAGGCTGGAGTTCCGGCCGTTACGGCGCTTATCACGATCTTGCGGCGTGGCGGCGCTATCTTACCGGGGCCGGTTTCACTGAAATTCTGCATTACTACCGCCCCCTAGGCCTGCCGCGCGAACGGCAACCCTGGCTCGCAAGCGCCTGGCGAAAGCCGAAATAGCGAGCCGCCGTTTTCCATTTGACGGACGCTGCGCAGTGATGCAGAAGGCCGAAAGCCGCCATTTTGCTCATTGAGCGGCACGTCTTCTGCTGGAGGTCCTGCCGAAGTGAAATTGGTGGTCGCCATCGGCGCTCTTGGCTCGCGATTTGTTTGCCGCCACGATCTCCGCACCGGGCCAACAGGCGACATCGTCCCGGCCGGAGTGCGGCCAACGTGGCAGGCACGGCCAGAATAACGGCGAGGATCTCGCGCAAATAACGAGTGATCGTTCGCGCGCGTCGCCAAGGAGAGAACCGCTAGGGCCGGCCCGCCTCGTCGAGGAACGCCTGGACGGCCTCGAACAGCATGCGGCGGTTCTTCTCCATCATGATCGTGTGGGTGCCCTCAGGTAGCATCACGCAGCGCTTGCCGGGCGAGTTGACAAGCAGGGGAAACAGCGTCTGTGCCATGTAGGGCGGCAGTTCGCGGTCCCATTCAGCCTGCACCAGCAGCGCCGGTACCGTGATCTTGGCCGGATTGTAGTAGGCCTTCCCGGCGGACCAATAATCGGCACCGTCGGCCAAAACACCGTTCGGGGCACGAATGACGGGCGGGTTCGCCTTGGCTCCCACCGTGTCGGTCGCCCAAGTCGCGTTGGCCCAGGCGTCGAACCATCCCGCGGGGATCAGCGTAGCCTTCTTGTCCTCCGCCACGCCGGTCATCCAGCGCTGCATTGCCATCTCGCGGGTTACGGTTCTATAGGCGCCGAGCGGGCCAGCGCCGGCTTGCTGCGCAGTGAGCGAGGGCGTCTGGCGAATCCAGGCGGGCGCATAGAGCACCAGGCGTTCGACCTTGTTCGGGTTTTGCGTGGTGTACGTGGCCATCGTCACGGTGCCCCACGACCAGCCCATCAGGTTGAGGCGAGGGATGTTACGACGCGAGAGGATGAAGTCGACGACGGCCCCGATATCCTTGATCGCGGTGTCGCCGCGCACGATCGGCGGATTGGCCTTGGGGTCCTCGGACATCTCCTTCGGCCGGCTTGACTTGCCGTAGCCGCGGATGTCGAGGAGATACACGTCGTAGCCGCGCGCGGCGATGTAGTCCATCCAGGACTCCCCGTCGAGCGGGAGGTCGAAAGTGGTGCTCGCGGGATAGGTCGCGCCGTGCACAAAGAGCAGCGTGCGCTCAGACCGGAAGGATGTCATCCCGGACGGATGCTTGTTGCGCACGTAAATCTCGATGCCCGGATCGGGCGACTTCACCATCGTTTCTTCGGTGGCGAGCTTGGGCGTCTGCGCAAACGCGATCGTAGCGAGGAGCGTGGCCGCGAGAACGGCGGCGAATGCGAATTTCATAGGGGTGCCCTGTGAGGCGAGCGGCGTAGGCCGACATAGTTCACGCTTGATGCCGCTATGCTAGCAGATGGCCGGAACCGAGTCCCAAATGGACAGTGCGCTGACAAGGGGGATCAGTGATCGCATCACTTGCAACTCCAAGAGCCGCTTCGGGTCAAAACTTACCGTCGATGGCGCAACACCTAAATCGCATATCCGTTTTGTCTAAGGCCTTTGGTCCAGAGATTCCGCTGCTAAGGGTAGAGCGGTTGTGCCCGGAAATCGCGCCCGAGTCTGGATTCGACCCTTCTCGACAAAACGCATGCCTACACCCAAAAACGGCCGCTCGCGCCGATGGCCACCGTAATCAGCCCCAGCGCAAGGTTCACCGCCACGATCCGGCGGATCACGCCGAGTTGCAGGCCGGCCTCCGTCCAATTCGCCGCCGCCACGGCGCGGCGCAGGCGCCGCCACGGGACGAAATAGAGATGCGCGTAGATCGCCATCATTAAGAGGCCGATGCCTAGCATGACGTGGACATAGGTTCCCACCGCCGCGAACCCGCCATAACCCCAGAACATCATGCCGAGGCCGCTCGCCAGCAGCGTGGCGACGCTCGTCAACACCCAGGGGAAGAAGCGCGAGAATACGCGCTCCCAGAGTTGCAGGCGCACAGGCGCTTCGAGCGGCCCCGCGCTCGGGCGCAGGGCCATATAGGCGAAGAACATGCCGCCCACCCAGATAGCGGCGGCGAGCGTGTGGGTTGCGATCGCGAATGCCATGGTTTCCCTCCGCAAATGACCGGTGGCGCTTATAGCATCTTTCGCCGAAGCCGAGTCACCTAAGCTGCCGGTGGAGAAGCGGATCTCTGCCACCCGAGCCTGTGAAAACATCGAATATTTGGAAGCCGACTGATCAGGCGCGGGCTTCCTGTATATTCGGCTCCGCCCGATGCAAAAATGCGCATCTCGCCGCCTGTCGGAGGTATCGGGTTTTTGATCCGCCACTTATCGAGGTGGGCTATCCAGCGACACGAACGAAAGCCCGGCATGTTTTTGAAGCGCTTCGATTAGAGTATCGCCAAAAAGGGTTGCAGGTGTCCAAAAGCCGCCTTCTCTTTTATCATGACGGGCTAGACACACCGCGGCCTGGCCGAGCATCTTGGAGGTCGACCCGTAACCCGGATCTGCGTCCCCTGTGATTGTGGCGCGGATGAATCTTCCATCGTCGAGGAGTCCGAGAAAGCGTAAATCATAAAACCCCTTCGCTTGACTGTCCGGCGAGGGGCCTTCACCGGGGGCGGGCAACACAAACCGCTGCAAGAACCAGCGGGTGGGCGCAATCGCGGTCAGACCCACAAAACCACCCAGAGCACCCGCAATAGCGTAGGCGGAAAGTCGGCCGCGCATGCCCCTGCCGGCGAGCATAGCCTCGTCATAGCGGAATTGCGATGCACCACCCGGGTGTTGATTGCTGCCATGATGAAGGGCGCAAGCCAGGATTGGAAGTCGCTATCAAAGTGCGGCGCGCTCAGGCTTTGCTGGCGGGTCTTCGGCCGGCGATCCTTTGGGCATAACGCATAGGGGTTCTGAAGCTCTTTGCGGAGGGCCGGATCGGCCGCAGCTTCTTTCGCAACGTTAAAAAGGCTTGCGATGGTCCCTCCGGATGCCCCTCCGCGCACGGCTTTCACACGCATCTTCACGTGCGCACAATAACGCCCGTACCGCTGCTTAGCCTCCCTTTGAACAAAGTGAACGCCGAGATCGGACGGCACAGAGTCGAAGCCGCAACAATTCACGATGCGTGCTCCTGTTCTTTTGGCTGTCGGTTCGTACCGGTCTAGCATGCGGCGAATCCATTGCACCTCGCCCGTCACATCGCAGTAGTCCGTGCCGAGGTCCGCGCATGCCTTAACAAGCGGTTCGCCGTAGAACGCGTAAGGACCCACTGTCGAGACAACGGCCCTGGCTTGAGCGCACATCGCGGCGAGCGACGGACCATCCGTGGCATCTGCGATGATGAGGGGAACGCCGGATGCCTTCGGATCAAGGGAGAGTCGCATCTGCTCGAGCTTTTCCAGCGAGCGGCCTGCCGCGGCCCATGTGAGTTCGGCGGAGCTGCAATGCTTCGCGAGATAACGGCAGAGGAGCTTTCCAACAAAACTTGTCGCTCCAAACACGACGGCGTCATAGGGCTTTGCGCTCATAGTGGCTCATTGGCTTGGATAGTCCCATAGACATCTGATAAGAAAACGCCGCAAGAACAAGGACCGATGCCAAAGTGCTCGATGACTTCGGAGGCTCTGACGGGTCAATCTCGCAGACAAAACCGTAGGCGAACGCCACAATGTTCATAGTGCGTTCAGGCCGATTGCGGTCATTTGAGCCCATTTCGGAGTGTGGCTGCTGTTGGGGGATGAACCGCCGTTCCAAGCTGGCGTCTCGCATCGCTCGGAACGCGGCTTTCAAAAATCCGCCCAAGCGTCAGCATCGGGTGAGGAGTCTAAGGCAGCGTTTTTGGCTGTTGGACTCCACAAGACGATCTTCTTCGGGACAGGTTTGATTCCTACCGGGACTGCTGAGTAATTTCCGAGTCTGGCGCGCCATTGTTGCTGATGTCATATTGGTAATTCTAATTTGGCGTGTGGTGGATAATGCATTCGCCATAATCACCCAAGGGAGGTTTTGCATGAAACGGTTGTTGGTTATCGTTGCCGCTGCGTTGCTGTTGGCCTTCACCGGGTCCGACGAGGCTGGCGCTCGCGCCTATCGTGGCGTTGGGGTTTGCCATCGTGGCGTTGGGGTTGTCCGCCATCCCGTCGCCCGCGCGGGCGTCCGCAGGTGCGCCGCCGGGGTAACTTGCTAATAGGAACGCGGCTGAATGGGGATGTCTTTAACTCTATTTATAAATAAAAACAAAAACGTCGCTCATCCCGTGAGGGGTGAGCAGCGCCCAGTCGTATAAGCCCCATTCTGTTAAATCGCGTGTGAGCACATAAAGAAAGCCCCGCGCGGATCGCACCGGGGGTAGTCTTCGCTTAAGAGGCTGTCTCCGTCCGGTTCCGGAGGTTGAGCCGCGTCGATATGCTCAGGATGAGACTTTCCGGAATCGACCC
>JBAVVQ010000063.1:0-6110 GCA_049697375.1 Rhodomicrobium sp. | reverse complement strand
CAATCGCCTTTACGAAACCTACGAGGATATTGTCGAAGCCTGCTGCGACGCCTGGAACAGCCTCATGGCGATGCCGGACCGCATCGCATCCATTGCCGCAAGAACCTGGGCAAAGGTGTCATAACTTATGGCGGTTGGTATTAGTGCACTCCTTCTTGTGAGGCTCACCCGCTCATCGGTGATGGTTTGGACCGCCATACACTCCATAGCCGAAGTTCCGGTGCTAACCGCGAAATGGGAAAGAGGGCCAGGAGCCGACTATTCGCCTTCCCCGGGTCATAGACCATGCGAACCAACTCTTCCCCTCCGCACCTTGCGAAAGAAGCGGGCCTCTCGTACTTCAAAGTCGCTGGGCGATAAGGACGTCTGACATTTGTCATGGGCGCTGCCGGGTTTCCCCGATTAAGTTAAGCTTTGAGGCTAACTTCGACCGCCATGCCCATGAATGCGCCGACCGGCCCCACGAAACTGCCGGCCACGGGCATTGCCTGCCGGATATCGCGCCCGACGGCCACGGGGATTAGATTGAATCCGCCGACACTGCGGTTGGCCGGATCAAAGGTGATCCAGCCCGCGCCTGGCACATAAACTTCCGCCCAGGCATGCGTCGACCCCGGACCTCCGGACCCCGCAAGGTCCTGACCAGGATTGTAGAGATAACCGGACACGATCCTCGCACCAAAACCGAGGCTACGTACCGATTCGACAAACAGGACCGCGAAATCCCGGCAGGAGCCCCAGCTGCGGTCAAGAGTCTGTAGCGGTGCCTGCGTGCCTTCCTCCTCTCGGCTCTGATAGCTGATCTCATTTGAGACACCGGCGCACAGGTCCTTCAGCAGCGAAAGCGTGTCTGTCGAATTACCGAGAACGAATGTGCGGGCCCAGTCCCTCAAGCGGCCTGAAGGGTCTGGATATTGCTGGATCGCCAATACACCAAGGTCGATGGACTCATCGCTAGAATATTGAAAGGGGTAGACGATGGCGGAGGCGGCGATATCGAAGACAGGCCAGGCGGCGGCATTGAGCTGGAGTTCCACCACACTGTCGATGAGGAGATTGTCGGCCATGCCCTGAAAAGTGGCGGTGGCAACGGAGTTGCCGAAGACATCCTGCGCCCAGCTTATCGTGGCGGCGGGCGTCGCCAAAACGTCGCAGGAAATGAGGCGAAGATCACGGCTTTCCCGCGGGCGAAGCATCAAACGGTGCGGCCGGAGGCTTACCGGCTCCCGGTAGCGATAGGCCGTCTTGTGGTGGATCTTGAGCGTGATCAACGGAAAGCTCCAACGTGCTTTATTCTCCGGGGCCCCTCTAAAGCCAGGACCACTTCAAGCTTGATAACATCCTCGCGGCAACATTAGCAAAAGTTCAACTAGCTATTATCCTTTCCCGGAGGCGGTGGGGGCCGGTGAAAAGCGTCAGGATCAAACGCCGCGTTTGCGAGCACTTCTGCGTGACCAGCCACGTTGAACGCCGGCTGGCGGGAGTACTTAGGCGGTTTTTTCGTTGGAAAGCGATCCTGTTTGACCAGCTCAATAGGCCGGGCAGGTCATTTAAAGGTATTGATAACGCTCGCAGATCTTGGCATAAGTCTGGTATAGACCAAGATAAATTCGTATGCATTAAAAAATAAAACCTGCTTATTCCATTGTAATAATGAATCGAAATGATCATAATATTCTCCTAGGGAGAAAATAAGTGCAACCTGAATCAACGAATATACCAGAAAGCGCTCCAGAAAATAGGAAGATTATTGTGAATTAACTCTGTGCCAAACGGGGAAAATTCTCAGAACAGGATCTCGCTGCCCTCAAGGGCAAGGATGATCTCGTATCCCAGGTCCAGACGAATACGGCCTGAATAAGGAACAGGCTCTCCGAGATGTCGATGCGCTGCTCAAGGGGCGTGCATTCTAAAACGGGCTTCGCATCTCAAAAAAAGAGGTCGTCGCCCTCTTTGGAGCTGTTTAACGAGAGATTAAAGATGTCCATCACAAATTCCAACATCACGGCGGAACTCATCAGCGATTATGCGGGCGGCAGACTCGACGCTGAGGACACGCAAGTTATCCAGGAGGCCATCAATCACGACGAAGTCATCGCGGCAGCTGTCGCAGATGCGCGTCGGGTCAACGCGCGAATGCACCTATGGCTGGCAACATCGACAGTAGGCGCCTCGGCCTCGGATGCTGGCCGGACGCATGCAAGGATGCTCCAATGATGACGCGTTCGAACAGCAAGACTGTCGTCTTCAACCATCCCTTCGAGCTGAAAGGTGTCGATCGAGTATTACCGCCCGGAAACTATCGAGTCGTGACCGACGAAGAACTCATCCAGGAACTGTCGTTTCCGGTCTACCGCCGCATCTCGACTATGATTTTTGTGCCGGGTCAAACCTATAATACTTCGATCGAGATCGTGGCCATTGATCCTCGTCATCTTCAGGCGGCGTTGGATCGAGACAGGGCGATACCATCAACCACCGGCTTCAATGCGCAAACCGAGTGACCCCAACGGGAAGTCAGCCTTGCTCGGCTATCTAAATTAACGCAGAGCGTATGGGAAAATACTATGACAACCAGCTGGTCTTCCCGCGCAGAATGGGCGAACGAGCGCCGCACTCCATACTATGACCGCTTCCCCAGCCCGTCGAATTCGCTTGCTGAATACGCAACGGCAGAAGAAATCGACGCACTCAAAGCAGATCTCCGCAAACGCTGGAAACAGCTCGGAAGCAAAATGCGCGAATTCAGCGGCAACAGCGCAAGCGTCGCTACACGCAATCTGAAGTCTCATCGCAGTTCCATGCAGTGGGCGCTCGCGCTCATCGCTCAAGGTAAATTGCCCTGCCACCTTGAGGCCTTCAGTGAAGCCGAGGACATTCTCGCCCCCTTTCACGAGAGGTACGAAGCTGCAAAATCCAAACTCCACGAGTGCACATTGAAAGAGATTGAACGGACGCCAATCGACGACAATGCCTGGAACGACGAACTGCACCGTAGAGCAATGGCCGATCAATGGAGGAGTGTTAGTACATTGAAACAGCGTCAAGCGAAGCTCGAGCAGGCAAGATCTCGCGCGGAAGCGATTGATCGCTCGAAAAGCCAATTCCTGACGAATGTGAACCATGAGATCCAAACCCTGAACGGGATCATGGGCTTCAATCATCGGCCAAATCTCACAAAGCGGCAGAGGGACTATTCCAAGCTTATTCATGCCTCAGCCCATTCCCTTCAGTCTCTGTTTGATGAGGTCGTTGATCTTGGGAATATCGAATGAGGGAAATCGAAGCGCTCCCGGTCAAAACTCGGTGCCGGCGACGAAAACCCCGCGCGTGTTACGCCAGCAGGGTTCGCGCTAGAAAACGACGCTTGCACCTATATGGTTCTCGTAGCTGAAGATCATCAGATCAATGTCCATCTTATCTTAGCTGTTCTTGAGGCGGCTGGATGCGAAACAGAGCTTGCGGCGAATGGGCGACAAGCATTGGCGAAGCTGGACAAGGCGGACTTCGATCTCATCATTATGGATAGCCAGATGCCTGTCATGAATGGACTGGAGGCAACGAAGAAAATTCGGAGCCGCTCCGACTGGAAAAACCGCATCCCGATTTTGTCTCTCGCCGCGGATGCCACGGAAGGTGGAAAAGGGAAAGCCATCGCAGCGGGCGCCGATGTTTGCATGACAAAGCCTTTCAAAGTCGACCGCTTGCTTGCGGTCGGCAAGATCCTCGTTCAGTGCGGACGCATGTTGCGCCGGAATTGGGGGGCTAGCGTTTATGGAGCGGGCCTTGAACGCAGTCTTTGATGAGGCGTGGCATTCTGGAAGTCTCTGCAAGCATGCCTGAAATCCATGGTTCCGATCTGCGCGGCATGAGCAGGCTTGCCTTCGACGGCATTGCGGGTCTGATCGGGATGGTGGAAACCATGCACGGCAACATCGCCCGGCATCCGGGCCTCGCCCCTGGGGCGGAAGGAAAAACGCGCGGCGTGACGAGACTGGTTTATCGCAGCATCCGCGGCGTGACCCACTTGACTGGCGCCGGAGTCGATGCGGCTCCAAGGCAGGCCATTCCGCTTCCGGAGGGCGTTCATTCCTTTGCGATCGCAGCGTCAACCGGGAACCGGGCCGGCGGCTTGCGCGACCGGCTTCTGGGCGATGGCCTTGTGCCGGTCCACAGCGCGCTGGGTGAGCATAAAGACCCTCGCCGCTCCTTGGCTATTCCCGTGCCTCATCAATGGGTCGGGCGCACCATGTCTCATTTCGGCCTGCTCAGCCGGCAAGATGTTTATGAGCAGATCAGGCTTTGGGCTACGCTGTAGCGGAATGAATTGACGATATCTAAAGCCGGCCATGGCGCGGATTGCCGCTGGCCGGGATATCGGGCAGTCATGCCGGTGGCAGGTAACTTCGCCGGGACGAGCCCCGCCTTTGGAAAGCATGTAGCCCACCAGAAACGCTACCGAAGAATGAATGAATTATGAGCAGCGGGCCTGTCAGTTGCGGAAGCAGAATCGATCGGCACGATGAAGCATGACCAGCCTCGCCTGCCCAAAGAGCCCGCCGACCTGTTCACGCAGCCGATTGCGGGTTTTTGAAGATCGAGGCCGCATCCGGTCTCCTGTTGCTCTTGGCGACCGTCACCGCGCTGGGGCTGGCGAACTCAACATGGTCCGCGGGCTTCCTGAAATTCTGGGAGACCCCTATTGGCCTGCACTTCGGGGCCAGGGAGTTCAGCCGCTCGCTGCGACACTGGATCAATGACGGGCTCATGACGCTCTTCTTCTTCGTCGTTGCATTGGAACTCAAGCGAGAGCTTGTCCTCGGAGAGTTGCGGGAACAGCGGAGAGCGGCGCTGCCTTTTGCCGGCGCACTCGGCGGGATGATCGTGCCGGCCTCTCTCTATATGGCCATCATGAATGGACAGCCCGGCGCGCATGGCTGGGGAACTGTGATGGCCACCGACACGGCATTCGTCGTCGGATGCCTTGGACTTTTCGGCTCACGCATCCCGTCTAGTCTGCGCCTCTTCCTTCTGTCGCTTGCGATCTTCGATGATGTCGGGGCCATTCTCGTTGTCGCCGTTGCCTATAGCGGCGAGGCCCTGAACTGGGGTGCGCTTCTCCTCGCGATGATCGGACTTGCGCTGATCGCTGGATCGGCCCGTCTCGGGATTCGGAGCATCGTCTTCTACCTTCTCATGGGAGGCGCGATCTGGCTTTGTGTCGACCAATCGGGCATCCATCCCACCGTCACTGGTGTCGTCCTCGGGCTCGTGACCCCGACACGCGTCTGGATCAGTGATACCCGCCTCCGCGGCATACTCGAGCGTGTGCTCTCCTACCCGAAGGGCGAGCATTGGAGCAAAGACACCACCGAGCGCCGCGACCTCCGCCGTGCTGGTGTTGCGATTACGGAGTCGCTTTCTCCGCTCGAGCGTTTGGAGATGATGTTTCACCCTTGGGCGAGCTTCGCAATCATGCCGATGTTTGCGCTCGCCAATGCGGGTGTCGCCATTTCCCTGGGCGACATCGGACAGCCTATCTCGGTGGCGGTATTTTCTGGCTTGGTCATCGGAAAGCCAATCGGCGTCCTGGCCTTCAGTTGGTTTGCTGTGCAATTCGGTTTCGCGACGCGGCCAGCCGAGCTTGGCTGGAAACTCCTGGCAGGCGGCGCTCTCCTGACAGGAATCGGATTTTCCATGTCTCTATTCATCGCGGGCTTGGCCTTCCCTTCGGCCATGCTCAACTCGGCCAAGATCGCCATTTTGACTGGGTCGCTCTTCTCTGCATCTCTCGGCCTATCGTTGTTGGCGTGGCTGACTTTGCGAAAGCGGGGTAACCTGCACACGCGCCAATATTGTTGAACTGGTTGAGCGGTTCTCCGCTATCCTTGAAAGCAAGGCGCCGCTTGCACTGGTTCTGAGGCTTCGACCTCTTTATGCAATCAGCGGCCAGTGGGCGGCAGCCTCCATTATGCTTGACCTACACTGCTGTCCGGCTAATAAGCGAATAGATTCAATTGGTTATTTACTTGCACAATATCGTATTTGGGGCCGCCTCCGGGAAGGGCTTGATTTATCGGCATTTTCTCGAAGAGGGTGACCGAAAGGAT
>JBAVVQ010000062.1:0-15194 GCA_049697375.1 Rhodomicrobium sp. | reverse complement strand
CTTCGTGCATCTCCTTCACGACATGACGAAGGATGACGAGTTGCGACTGTTCCGGCTCATCGACAACCAGCGCCACTATACGGGCTCGGAGCGGGCCAAAGCGATCCTCGACGATTGGAAAGCCTATCTTCCGAAGTTCGTGAAAGTGATGCCGGTCGAGTACCGCAAGGCGCTCGAAAATATGAAGCGCCTCCGGGTGGCTCCGCATCCACCCGAGCACGCAGACATCGCAATCGGTGTGAATGGCCGCGCGACTTAATAGAAGGCGCCGTTCTTAAGCGCGCCCGGATAGCGGCTGCCGGCATTATTGAGGGACCAGGTATGGGGAAGATCACGGGTTTTCTTGAGATCGAACGCGAAGATCGCGATTACACGCCCGTCAGTGAGCGCACCCGCCATTTCCGCGAGTTTGTGCTGCCGCCTTCAGAGGACGATGCACGTAGGCAGGCGGCGCGTTGCATGGATTGCGGCATCCCCTATTGCCATCGCGGCTGTCCGGTGAACAATCAGATCCCCGATTGGAACGACCTCGTCTATCACGGCGAGTGGCAGACAGCGGCGCGCAACCTGCATTCCACCAACAACTTCCCGGAGGTGACGGGCCGGATCTGCCCCGCGCCCTGCGAGGCGTCCTGCACGCTCAATATCGATGATGTGCCGGTCACGATCAAAAGCATCGAATGCTCCATCGCCGACCGGGCCTTCGATCAGGGCTGGATCGTTCCTGAACCGCCAGAGCAGAAAACAGGCAAGCGTATCGCCATTATTGGCTCAGGCCCAGCGGGTTTGGCCGCCGCTCAGCAGCTGGCTCGCGCTGGCCATGACGTTCATGTCTATGAAAAGAACGCGATGCCGGGTGGACTGCTTCGTTACGGCATTCCCGACTTCAAGCTCGAAAAGCACATCATCGAGCGGCGAGTGGCGCAGATGCAGGCGGAGGGCGTTACCTTCCATTGCAACGTGACTGTCGGCGTGACCGTCTCAATCCTCGACATCGAGAAGGACCATGACGCCGTGCTTCTGGCGGGCGGAACCGAAAAGGCGCGTGAACTGCCAATCCCGGGGCGCGAGCTGAAAGGCATCGAGCAGGCGATGAATTTCCTTCCGCAGCAGAACCGGCGCGTTTCCGGCGAGCCCGTTGGGAATGTCGAGCCCATCCTGGCCACGGACAAGCGTGTTGTTGTGATCGGTGGCGGCGACACCGGCTCCGACTGCATCGGCACGTCGTTCCGGCAAGGAGCGAAGTCCGTCGTGCAGCTGGAAATCCTGCCGAAGCCTCCCGAGAAGGAGAACAAGGCGCTGTCTTGGCCGCACTGGCCCCTGAAGCTCAGGACGTCATCGAGTCAGGCAGAGGGGGCCGAACGCGATTTCAGCGTCATGACGACCCAAATCGAGGGTGACGAGAATGGCCGGGTCAAGGCCCTGCACTGTGTGCGCGCGGACCAGAAACTGCAGCCCATACCCGGCAGCGAATTTAAGATCGACGCCGATCTCGTGCTTCTCGCGATGGGCTTCGTCTCGCCAATTCATGAAGGTCTTGCGGCCCCTCTTGGTCTCGATCTCGACCCGCGGGGCAACGTCAAGGCTACCGACCACGATTACGCCACCTCGCGCCCGAAGGTCTTTGCAGCCGGTGATATGCGGCGCGGCCAATCGCTGGTGGTGTGGGCGATTCGCGAGGGCAGGCAAGCCGCACATGCCATCGACAAGGCTTTGATGGGGCGCACGCTTTTGCCGAGATGACACTGCATTCAGCATATTGTCCCGGCCCCCGGCTCACGACGAGTCCCCGGCCCGATAAAAAAAGCGGCTGAAAAACAGCCGCTTTTTTTCTATATTGTTATTTCCTAACTGTGATGCTTGTCTTTTTTCTGCGGAGCAGCCGGATGTGCCCCCGGCCGCGGTCCCCCGGGTGGCGGCATGTGCGCTGCCGGCCTCGGCATATTAGGATGAGACTGCGCATGCGCGGCGGGATTACCGGGCATCTTCATCATCATGGCCCCTTGTTGGGACACTCCATTCGGATGGATTGCAGCTCCATTTGTATGGGCAGTGTTTGATCCTAAATTCTGGCCGTTGGCGCCGGCGTTCGCTCCGTGGCTCGCATCGTGGTGTGCGGCGCCCGCGGCGCCATTCGATTGCGACGCCAAATTGGGATCAGCATGGGTTTTCCCTGCCGTAGCATTCCCAATACCCGTCTGGCTCTTGCCGCCCGGCTGAGCACTGTTTTGGCCCCCTGGGTGAGCGCCATTTTGCACGCCGCCAGTCGTAAGCGAGGCTGGCTTGACATGGGCGCCTGCTGCCTGTGCGGCGACCGCATTGTGCGAACTGAAATCGCCAGCCTTGCCAACGGCTGCGATAGCGGGCGACCCATGGTTCACGGATGCGCGCAAATCCTTGTTCTGGCTTGCAAGCTGTTGATGGTTTTGCTGTTCATGGGTGGGCGCGATATGCTGCTCGTTCGCGGCCTGAAGTTCTCGCTGCGTAGGCTGAGCGTGTAGGCCGCCATTTCCTCCGTTATAGCTTACATTGGTCGTATGATTATTAACCACCTGCTGGTTGTAGACGTTATTGATAACTGTAGTATTGCCGATATTGGTGACGGACCGGTTATAGTAGAAAGATCCGCCGGACCAGTAGCCTCCCGCGAAGCCTACCCCTGTATAGCCAAATCCGTAGCAGACGCCGCCGTAAAAACCGACGGTCGGCCCCCAATAGCCGGCGTTCCAAGCATATGAACCGCCGCTCCAGCCCCAATAGCCAGGAGTCCATAACAAACCCGGACGCGGCGCAATCACCCATGCTCCGGGCACCCAGTAATACTCTGTGATATCCGGGTTCCATGCCCAATAACCCGGCGTCCAGATGTATCCCGGCGCCGGTATGGCGGGCTGGACGTAGACGGGCAAGGCCGGCGGAGCGATGCCCACCGAAAGAACGATCTGCGCATTGGCCTTCTCGACTGCCCCGCCTAAGCCGATCAGCGCGAACAAGGCCACGATCAATGTGTTTATCCGCATGTCTGTCACCCTACGTTGGTTGCACAACGACACCAGCACAACTGGCCGGATTACAGAACGGAAAGTTTTAAATGCCCAAATAGTCTCGAATCGCGGCCCGATTCATCGGTAAATTTCAACTTGGTCAAAAATAAGCCAGTGTATGCATTGCAAGGATATGCCCGATTTTTTCATTTGCTGTATGACGCTCAGCTCAGACAATCGATATACATTTTAGCAAAGACAAGAGCGCCTCTAACCCATCATCCTAAGATGATAAAATCGCTTCCTTTATATTCTGTCAGCAAAATTGCTTTATCGCAGTCATAGCAAAATTTATGATTGATTATGTTATAAGCCTTTTCCAAAAAACAACTCACTAAATTACAAATGAGTTAATGTAATAATTTATACCAAGTCGTGAATTTCTAGATCAACCCACCAGAAAAAGACGTTTAATTGCCTTGCCATCGCCAAACTCCTTCTATTGACTTCGTCGCCAGTATAACTTCAGGCAGACAAGCAACACTGAGGCCAATTTGTCAGTGTTGCGTCCAACAGACTGGGATGCTTAGGATGTACAGCAGATGTTTTGGGCTCGCGTTTCTGGTTTCGCTAAGTACAATCGGCGGAGCAATGACGGCATACGCCGCTGATTTATATCGCGCTCCTCCCGCGCCGCCCGTGAGTTACGTGGCGCCCGTTATCCCTGCAAACACATGGACAGGGTTCTATGCCGGTATCAATGGGGGCTATGGCTGGAGCGGCGACGGCAATACCATCACTTACCCCGCTGGCGTGGATCAATCAGCGCGCGCACAGCCGCAAGGCGGCTTCGGCGGCGGCCAAATCGGCTACAACTACCAGACCGGCTCATTCGTATTTGGCGTTGAAACCGACTTCCAAGGCGCTGGCATCAGCGATCGCGTGACCGGCCTGACTGCCAACGGCTTTGACTTTTCCAGTAAGGAGAGCATCGATTGGTTCGGGACGGTTCGCGGCCGCCTCGGCTTTGCTTTCGGCAACGCGCTTTTCTACGGTACCGGCGGTTTTGCTTACGGCAACGTTAATCAGCGCGCCATTTACGGCGGCGATGTGTTCGCAAGCAGTACAACGCAAACGGGTTACGCCGTTGGCGGCGGCATCGAATATAAATTCACCCCGGCCTGGTCGCTGAAGGCCGAGTATCAATACATCAATCTCGGGAGCGAAGCCCTCACCGATAACCTGGGAAACGCAACCAACCCGCTCGACACAAACTTCCAGACCGCCCGCGTAGGTCTGAACTATCACTTCGGCGGCGGATATATGCCTCTGAAGTAGGTCGCCATCACAATTGTCTGCGGGAGGCCGGTCCTTCCGTAGATACATCGGTGAAGCTGGCCTTACCCTCGCCTGATGCGATCCGCGATGGCGGTTCCTCAAAAGGCCAACCAAAAGCTGGGCTCCTTCCTGCTCTTATTTCTAATCCAGATTCATTGCAAATTTGCGACACTTGCACCGCAAGCCTGGCGGCCTATATCACGCTCAATTCGAGACAGCCGAAGCGTGTGGGGGTCACCACGAGGCTGAGACTTCTAAGTCGAAAACCCGCGCGCTGGCCTAACGCGCGATATCCGGCTCACCAAGGGTCACGCGCGCGAGAAAGGGGGACACATGAAAATGTTTCTCATTCTCGAGGCCACGCAGCCGAGCGGTGCGACTTAGCGGCTGACCTTCGGGTGCATTGTGCCCCTAAGCCTAGTTTCGATGGTATACGCATTCGTGCGGCTGTTCTGAAAGGAAAGGGCATCCGGGCGACGGGGCGTCCTTTCTTTATACTTACGGCATTTTTCGAATTGCGGGCGTACCCCGCGAATTCGAAACCAGGATTAGTGAATGGACCGTATCAAGCGCCCCTATAAACCCAACCCAGAACTCCTTAAGGAAAACCCGCACCTCGCAGAGTTTTATCCTTTCCTCCATGAGTTGAACCATGAAAGCGACCGCGGATCGGTGCTGATATGTTGCAGCTACATTGAGGACCTGCTGCGCGAAAGCCTCCGCAGTTTTTTCCTCGCACAACTGGAAGCAGACAATCTGCTCGAGGGATTCAAATGCGCCGCTGGGTAGCCTGTCCGCACGGGCGACAGCTGCCTATTGCTGCGGTCTCATAAGCGAGCGCGAATTCACAGAAATTAAGTATCTAAGAAAAATCAGGAACGAGTTCGCGCACAACAAGACGGCTTCGTTCGAGGACAACAGAATCGCAGACTTGTGCCGCAACCTGACATTTTGCGTGCCAGATAAGGAGGGTGAGCCTCCGCTTTGGCCTCAAGGTAAATTCGTGACTGCCGCGGTGTCCTTGATTGCCAATCTGACAAACCGCCCGCATTACGTCAGCGAGCATCGCTGCCCGCCCCGCGAATGGCCGTATTGACCTAAAGCGGCGCTTCCTCATTTGCGAGTCGAAGTTTTAGCAGCGCCCGCGCAGTGTCCTTTATCCAATCCTCGTCGAACAGCGGCGCTCCATCCTCATTCACGTCCTTGGCTTTACCCCAATCGACATCATGCGGCTCATCACATTCCGGGAGCGCCCAGAACATGGCTCCGCTCGGAAGATGGAACACGCCCTCATCCGACAGCTCGAACTCTCCGTCAGGACCGGAGTAAATTTCTAAGAGCTTTCTATCCATGGTGCCAAATCAACCTATTTGGCGCACCCGCGCAAGCCCCAGCCCGACCATATCCACACATAGAACATCACGAGAACACGCAAAAAGGCTTGTAACTATTGCGTGACTAGGAAGCCTAGAGAGAGCCCCAAAAACCCGTAAGTCATTGATTTTAATGGTGGACACGACAGGGATCGAACCTGTGACCCTTCGCGTGTGAAGCGAATGCTCTACAGCTGAGCTACGTGTCCGGATTTCGCATATCTAATGGGTTGGCCGGCGGCCTGTCAACACTAACGCCTCGGCGCCGTTCACCCCTCGGCCTTCCCGAGAAAAGTTTAGGCTACAGCCTCGTAAGGCTGAGCGAACACAGCGCCGCCGTCGAGCGTGCTCGCCAGTTCGGCAAAGCTATGCACGATCCTCTTCGCCCCGGCGCGTCGTAGTTCCGCCACGGTATGATAGCCCCAGCTAACGCCAATGCTGGCGACATTCGCGGCCACAGCCATCTGTATGTCGTAAGAGGTGTCGCCAATCATGACGGTCGTTTCTGGCGACGCTCCCGTCTCTTCCATCGCCTGGAAAAGCATCGCCGGATGCGGCTTCGATGGCGCCTCGTCGGCGGTTTGGATCGTGGTGAAAATACCGCGCAGGTTGTTCTGCTCAATGATGCGCGCAACGCTCCGCCTTGATTTTCCAGTAGCAAGGCCGAGGATGACATCTTCGCGTCCAGCGAGCTTCTGCAGAAGCGAAGCGGCGCCCGGGAACAATGGCTCACGCGCGCTCGCGTTCAGGCGCAGAGTCGCGCTCCACTCGTGGAAGACGCGCACAACTTCATCTCTTTTCGCCTGACATTGATCCGGGGCAAGCGCGGTGGCCGCCTCATCCAGCGAGAGGCCAACGATACGCAACACGCTGCTGCGCTCCGGCGCAACAAGACCGGTGCTCTGAAAAGCAAACCGCATCGCTTCTGTAATAATGTGCTGACTGTCAGCAAGTGTACCGTCGCAATCAAAAACGATAAGAATTTGTGCTGAGGCCATTTTTCCCCCAAGAAGCAGGTTCATTCAGCGCCCAAGCATCCCATCCCTTACTCTTGCCGCACCCCATATAAACTGAACAAAGATAACTTCGAGTGAAGTCACACGATAAGGCTGATGAGACTCTATTCACCGTACTGCTGTGCATCAAAGCCCAGCAGTTCGAACGTCTTCGCCATGTGAGGCGGTAGTGGCGCTGTAACGTCGATTTCCCCCAATTTGGCGTCTTTCAAAGTGAGACGCCTCGCATGAAGATGAAGCTTCCGTTCAAGGCCGTCCATGGGCAAATCGGCAACATCACCATATTTTTGATCGCTCAGGACAGGCGTGCCGAGAATATCCATATGCGCCCGCAATTGATGCTGTCGCCCCGTCACCGGCTTCAGCGACACCCACGCCATTTTGCCGGCCCGGTCGATGACCGAGTAGTAGGTGGTTGCGTGCTGAGCCAGGTCTTGCTCACCGGCTTTCGCTTTGCGCACGCGGTCGCCTTCGGGACCGGCAGCCTTCACAAGCGCGGCTTCGATCTTGCCTTGCGGCGGCTTCGGTATGCCGAAAGTCACGGCCCAGTATATCTTCTGGACGGAGCGTGTCTGAAAAAGCCTGCCGAGGCGCGCCGCCGTCTGACGGTTCTTGGCGACGACCAGGATACCGCTCGTATCGCGGTCGAGGCGATGCACGAGACGGGGACGCTCGCCTCCAAAACGGTCCGCCATCCCGGCCAGCAGGCCGTCGATGTGACGCGCCGTTTTCGTCCCCCCCTGCACGGCAATTCCGAAAGGCTTGTTCAGGATCACGATGTCATCGTTCTCAAAGACGATCATGCGCTCGATGAAATCACGGTCGGCCTTCGACAAACCCGGCGCAGGCTTCAGAGACGGCTCAGGCTCCGCCTGAGGCGCCGCGAAATGGGTCGGGATACGGACCTCTTGGCCGGCGCAGAGGCGGGCCTCGGCCTTTACGCGGCCGCCGTCGACGCGAACCTGGCCGGTTCGCACCAGTTTCTGCACCAGCGTATGAGGAAGAGACGGATAATATTTCTTGAGCCAGCGGTCGAGACGGAGGCCATCATCGTCCGCCCGGACAGAGCGTTTCTCTATAATCATGCCGCACCCTTCGCCAGCGCAGACGGAAAGTAAAGAGGGTTACGCTCGAAAAAGGCGCTTACATCCTCGCGCCAAATGCGCGGCCGCCAGGCCGCCGTGGCAGTGAGGGCTTAGCCATAAGTCGAATAGGAGGGCCACTTATTTGATAGGACGAGCGAATTTAGAAAATCAGTATGGTTGCTTTAGATACCTCCTGCAACCATGCCATATTTAGGACTTATTTTTTTCATCTTTCTGCCATAATATGGGAGTGCGATGGAGAGCTAAACAAAATTGGAGGCCGTAGAATGAGCCTTTTTGCGCATATCGAGGAACTGACCGAGAAGCACCAATCCCTTCACCGCCAGATCGAAGAAGAGATGGCCCATCCCCTCGTCGATAGCCTGAAAGTCTCCGAACTCAAGCGTAAGAAGCTCCGTCTCAAAGAGAAGATCGAGAAGCTCAAGTCCGAGCGACACGTGGCTTAAAGCCACCCTACTCCTTCCGAACAAAGCTGACAGCGGTTCTGCCGACCAAACCCGGTAAGGGTGTATTTTTGCGTTGCGGTCGCTCAGTCAACCTTAAAAATGCTCAATAAATCTGTTGCGTTAAGACGCGTAGCTCTGCATTTCTTCTTGCATGAATGAGAAGAAGAACCGCACCCCGGTCAAGGCGCGTCTACCTAAGGGTTTGCGCGACATCGAAGCGCAAGAACTTCGTGCCCAGCAGCAGATGCTGGGCAAAATCAGCCAAGTCTACGAGCGGTACGGATTCGAACCGCTCGATACGCCGGCTTTTGAATATACCGATGCGCTCGGCAAGTTCCTGCCCGATACAGATCGGCCGAATGAGGGCGTGTTCTCGTTTCAGGACGAAGACGAACAGTGGGTTTCGCTGCGCTATGACTTGACGGCGCCATTAGCCCGCTTCGTGTCGCAGAACTTCGACGCGCTGCCGAAGCCTTTCCGGCGCTATCAATCGGGCTATGTCTACCGCAACGAAAAGCCGGGGGCAGGCCGGTTCCGCCAGTTCATGCAATTCGATGCCGATACGGTGGGAACGGCGAACCCGGCGGCCGATGCGGAAATGTGCATGCTCGCAGCCGATGCGCTTGAGGCGCTTGGCATCCCCCGCGGAAGCTATGCAATCAAGGTTTCCAGCCGCACTTTGCTCGATGCTCTTCTGGACAGTGCAGTTGTTGCCGACCCCCAAAAGCGGCTCGCAGTGCTCAGAGCTGTGGATAAGTTCGACAGACTCGGTCTCCAGGGTGTGGCGGAGTTGCTGGGCAAAGGCCGCAAGGATGAGAGCGGAGACTATACGCCGGGGGCAGAACTGGCTCCTGAGCAGGCGAACGCCATTTTGTCGCTTCTTTCAGGAGAAGCGGTCCCCGCGGACACAACTATCGGATCGATCATCGAACTCGTTCGGCAGGCGGGCTACGGCGAGGACCGCATTCGCTTCGATGCAACGGTCGTCCGGGGGCTCGAATATTACACCGGCCCAGTCCTCGAGGCAGATCTGACCTTCCCAGCCACGGATGAAGGTGGACAGGCGGTGCGGTTCGGATCGGTGGGCGGTGGCGGACGGTACGACGGCCTCGTCTCGCGCTTTAGATCGCAACCCGTGCCCGCGACAGGGTTCTCGATTGGCGTCTCCCGCCTTTACGCGGCGCTCACTCATCTCGGAAAGCTGAAGGGCGGCGCTGCCTCACAGGCGCCTGTCGTGGTGCTTCTGATGGATAAGGCCCGCACCGGCGACTACCAGAAGATGACGCGCCAGCTCCGCGATGCCGGCATCCGAGCCGAAATGTATGTCGGTGACGCCGGCATGAAGGCTCAGATGAAGTATGCCGACAAGCGCAGCAGCCCTTGTGTAGTCATCCAGGGCGAGGACGAGCGCGAGCGCGACGAGGTGACGATCAAGGATCTTCTGGAAGGCGCGCGTCTCTCCGGCGAGATTGCTGAACGCGAGACGTGGCGAAATGTGCGCCCGGCACAATTCGCGGTCCCGGCAAGTGAGATGGTCGAGGCCGTGAAACGGCTTCTGAAGGAGCAGCAAAAGTCGTGACGGCTGAAGGGGCAAAAGAATATGAGGCCTTGGAGGCGCAGGCGGCGAGCCTGATAACCCTGTTTACCTCCAAAGGCTATGAGCACGTAGCGCCCTCGTTCATTCAGCCCGCGAGCTTGTTTCTTGACCGCATCGGCGAGACGCTGCGCGCGCGCACCTATGTCTTTACCGACCCTAACGGGGAAGAGCTGTGCCTGCGCCCCGATCTGACCCTCCCGGTTTGCCGGGTTTTCTTGGAACGGGGCGCCGCTGAGGGCGTCGCGAAATTCTGCTATAATGGCCCCGCTTTTCGTGTTCAGGAGAAGCCCGACCCACTCAGATCACGCGAGTTCCAGCAGGCCGGCATCGAGCATTTCGGCGAGAGCGGCCATGATGCCGACCTTGAGGTGCTCGCGCTGACGATCGAAGCCGTTCGAAAAGGCGGGGTGAAATCGTTCACGGCGAGAGTGGGGCATCTTGGCTTGTTCAAGGCGCTGCTCAATGGGTTGAACATCCCGCCTCGCTGGCGGGAGAAGTTGGGGCGCGCTTTCTGGCGTCACGCCGCGTTCGCTCGTGAACTGGCGGCGCTCTCCCGCACGAAAGGCAACGAACTGCCGTTGCCCCCCGACGCGTTGACTGAAGGCGGCTTGCTCAATCATCTGGATGCAAGCGGCATCCCGCTTGTCGGACATAGGCGCCCAGCAGAAATCGTGCAGCGCTTACAGGATAAGGCCGCCGATGCCAAAGAGCCGCCGCTTGCATCGGAAATGGTTCGCCTTATAGAAAACTACTTTCGGACACGCGGCGACGTCGCCACGGCGCTTAGAGCCGTGGAATCGCTGGCGCGCCAGGCAAATATCGACCTGGGGGATGCCTTGGAGGACGCGCGCGCGCTGTTCTACGGGCTGAAAGCTCTCGCTGGACCGGCTCCCATCGTGTTCGAGGCCGATTTCGGGCGTCATTTCGAATATTATACAGGCATGGTCTTCCAGATCGAGATCGACAGCGCAGGCGTTGCGTGTCAGATCGCAGGCGGCGGCCGCTATGACGGCCTGATCCACGCCCTCTCCCGCGGCATGCATAACATTCCGGCCGTAGGCGCGGCGCTGCATACCGAGCGCCTTCTCGCGGCAGCCAGATAAAGGTGACACATGGATCGACTGATCGTCGGTGTGCCTTCAAAGGGGCGCCTCATGGAAGACACGCTCGAAGTCTTCCGAACCGGCGGCTTCGCCATAGGGAAGACGGGCGACCCGCGCGGCTATCGCGGCGTTATTGATGGCGTGCCCGAAGCGGCGGTCGAGTTTCTCTCGGCCAGTGAGATTGCGCGGCATCTCCAATCGGGGCGCATTCATCTGGGCGTGACGGGAGAAGATCTCATCCGGGAGCAGATTCCCGACGCCGACGAGCGCGTGTCCTGTCTCCTTAAACTCGGTTTCGGCCGCGCGGATGTCGTCGTCGCCATTCCCGATTGCTGGCTTGATGTGGAGACCATGGCCGATCTCGAAGAGGCGGGCGCGCTATTCGCCGCGGAGCATGGCAGGCGCATGCGGGTCGCTACGAAATATCCGAACCTGACGCGCCGATTTTTTGCAGCGCACGGTGTCGTTCACTACCGCACTGTCGAGAGCCTTGGAGCGACCGAGGGGGCGCCGGCCGCCGGCTTGGCGGAAGCCATCGTGGACATCACCTCAACGGGATCCACGCTGAAAGCGAACGGCCTCAGGAACCTGAGCGACGGAATCATTCTGAAATCAGAGGCGAATTTGGTGGCCTCGAAAATGGCCATACAAGGGGCGCAGACCACGATCCTTTGCGCGACCATAGCCGAAAAGCTCGGCTCGGCATCCGGCCGAGCTAAATAATTTTCGATTGTTATGGCCGCATTTGATACGGCCATAAGGAACCAAGCTTCGTAAAGCATTGAATAGCCGACTCAAGCCCGGCCATGGGTCTTAAGAGGGGGGTGACCCGAACAGCCCCAGGTCAACCGCTACCCCCATGGCGAGATAACCAATGCGATTGGGGTGAAGCCTATCTCCCGGTCCGCCCGACGTGTTATCGGGCACGAATTCCGGTCGCAACTCTCCGGTCTCTTCGCTGACGGTGGCCTTGTCGAAATCGATCACTCCATCGAAGGCGCCTTCGCTTCGAATGAAGGTGTTTAATGCCTGACGCTTCATGTCCTGCTCGACGAAACCGTGCGCAGGGCCTAGATTTCCAAGCGCCGAGGTCAGGGTGCCTCCGATGACGCGGACACCCGGAATTCGCCGGTGCAGCGCGGCGATCCCCTCCTTGATGGCAGACTTGATCGACTCAACGCTGGCATTGCCGTTCTTGCTGAAGTCGTTGATGCCCTGCAGCCAGATCACTGTCGAGACGCCTGAAAGGCTGGCGACATCCCGCTCGAGACGCTGAAGCGCCGCGGGGCCGCCAGGATACGGCTTTTGTATGCTGTATTTAGGAGGACCTGCGATCAGGTTGCCGCCAATGCCTGCATTCACCACCGAGAACCTGTCGCCGAATTTGGTGTGGAGCCTGCGGGAAAGCACGTCCTGCCATCGGTCATTACCGTTCAGAGTCGAGCCGGTGCCATCGGTAATCGAGTCGCCGAGGGCGACGACAACCCGTGTATCGCCAGCAACCCTCATGTCCACAGCATCAAGGAAATACCAGGATGTGGTGCCATAGGGAAATGCAACCTCATCATCATTCGCGCCTTGCGAGCCTGCGCCGGGCTCTGTGACGTAGGAGGTCGTGAGCCCCTTTGCATGCCACGTCATGGGTCCGCTTTCGCCCGCTACATGGAAGCTGACGGCAAGCTTTCTCGACTGGAGATAGGGTTTTGGAAGAACACCGGTAAAGGGCAGCGAGATGGCGTCGCTCCAGACGCTTCCACCGGGTTGGACCGTTAGGCTCTTCGCTCCGGCGAAGGTCACAGGCCGGTTTGTACCAGGCACGATCGCTGAACTGTCAAGCTGAAGGCCCACGAAAACGCCATCGAACGTCACCGCTTTCGTTCCGAAGGCATTAGAGAGCCGGATGCGGGCAGCGCGCCCCCAGACATCCGGCCCGACGATGAGCCTGAAGCTTTGATCCTTCGCTCCTGCTTCAGGCGAAGGGAAGACGCGGCGCAAATCGGGTTGCACCAACGCATTGCCGCTCGGATAGGGCCCTTGCGCGGAAGCAGCCCAACTCGTGATCCACTTTTCTGAACCCTCAGACGTTGCCGAGTAAGACAACGCCATCAAGAAAAGAACAAGGGACGCGATGGCTGCAGCGCGCATGGCCTCACCAAATGTTTGTTTAAGCAGCGCCGGAGGACGTGGAGGGGAAGCCTTTCGCCTTAAGCGCCGCCGTTATTTCCGCCAGAATTGCCGGATCGTCGATCGTCGCCGGCATCTTGAACGCCTCTCCGTCCGCAATCTTGCGCATTGTGCCGCGCAGGATTTTTCCGGAGCGCGTCTTCGGCAGCCGGTTCACCGTCAGCACGGTCTTGAACGCGGCGACCGGGCCGATTTTATCGCGCACGAGCGCGACGATCTCGCGTTCGATGACGCTGATATCGCGCTCGACGCCTGCCTTGAGGAGCACGAAGCCTGCCGGCACCTGCCCTTTCAATCCGTCATGGATGCCGATTACGGCGCATTCGGCGACATCGGGATGGTTCGCGACAACCTCCTCCATCGCGCCCGTCGAAAGCCGGTGTCCCGCGACATTGATGATGTCGTCCGTTCGCGCCATCACGAAGACATAGCCCTCCTCGTCGATGTAACCGGCGTCAGCAGTCTTATAATACCCCGGAAACTCGGTCAGATAGCTGTCAACGCAGCCCGCGTCGTTGTTCCAGAGCGTCGGCAGACATCCAGGCGGCAGCGGCAACTTGACCGACAGCGAGCCTGTCTGGCCGCGCTTCACCTCTTCGTTGCTTTCGTTCAGAACGCGAAGATCATATCCCGGCATCGGGAAGGTCGGCGATCCGTACTTGATGGGCACGGCGCCAAGCCCCACGCAATTGCCCGCAATGGCCCAAGCCGTTTCGGTTTGCCACCAATGGTCGATGACGGGAAGCTTCAGCAGGTCTTCGGCCCAATGCACCGTATTGGGATCGGCGCGCTCGCCCGCCAGGAACAGCGTCTTGAAATGGGAAAGGTCGTAATTCTTGAGCAGCGCGCCGTTTGGATCCTCCTTCTTGATGGCGCGGAACGCGGTCGGCGCTGTGAAGAGCGCTTTCACCTTGTACTCGCTGATTACGCGCCAGAAGGCTCCGGCGTCAGGCGTGCCCACAGGCTTGCCCTCGTAAAAGATCGTCGTCGCGCCATGCAGCAGCGGCGCATAGACAATGTAGGAGTGGCCGACGACCCAGCCGACATCGGAGGCGGCCCAGAATACTTCCCCCGGATCGATGTCATAATGGGCCTTCATGGTCCATTTCAACGCGACCATGTGGCCGCCTGTGTCGCGCACCACGCCCTTGGGCTTGCCCGTCGTGCCTGATGTATAAAGGATATAGAGAGGGTCGGTGGCCGCCATCGGCTCGCACGGCGCGCTCAACCCGCGTTCTTTCGCCTTCCCCATAAGATCGGCGTAATCGTAGTCGCGGCCCTCGATCAGTTCCGCGGTCGCCTGAGGACGCTGCACGATGATGCAGTAGTCCGGCTTTTCCGTTGAAAGGTTGATCGCCTCATCGAGCAGCGGCTTGTACTTCACGACCCTGTTGGGCTCGATGCCACAGGACGCTGAAAGAATTACTTTGGGCTGCGCGTCCTCAATGCGCACGGCCAGCTCGTTCGGTGCGAAACCGCCGAAGACGACGGAATGGATGGCTCCAATACGAGCACAGGCCAGCATCCCGATCAGCGCCTCGGCGATCATCGGCATGTAGAGGAGAACCCGGTCGCCCTTCCCCACGCCCGCTTCGAGAAGAACGCCTGCCAGGGTTTTGACCTCGTCCAGGAGCTCAGCGTAGGTATAGGTGCGCTTCTGGCCGGTCACAGGGCTGTCGTAGATCAGGGCGGCCTGGTTGGCGCGGCCGCGTTCGACATGGCGGTCGAGACAATTGTAGGCCGTATTGGTGATGCCGCCAGTAAACCAGCGCCCGTAAACGCCTTGCGTCGGGTCGAAAATCTTTTTCGGCTGCTCGATCCAATCGATTGCCTGCGCAGCCTCTGCCCAGAAACCTTCAGGGTCGCGCTTCCAGCGCTCATAAACTTCGAAATAGCCGCTCTTCGCTTGTGCGTCTGTGCTCATTTTCCGATCCTCCCTATTCTGCATAGTGTGCAAAACAGGACGGATTGCGCAAGATGCTAATTGAAGCGTCCGAGCTTAAGTTTCTTTTTATGATTGAAACACAAAAAATGGCCGGGCGAGGCC
>JBAVVQ010000061.1:0-7920 GCA_049697375.1 Rhodomicrobium sp. | reverse complement strand
AGCGAAGCGCGAGCCGGGATCGTAAAGAGGTCGGCGCTCCAATGTGTTACGATCCCGGATAAGGCTTGGCATTTCCGGCGGCGGCAGCGATGCGCTGGCGCTTCCACCAAACTCTGCTTAGCAGAGTTCTGCGATCGCCAAGCGAAGATCCTCGATCCCGTGCCCTTCGACGGCGGATGTCGCAAGCACTTTCGGATGTGCGGCGGGATGCTTTCGCAGCGCGTCCTCCGTTTCGGCGATAACTTGCCCAAGGTCTCCGGCCTTGGGCTTGTCCGCCTTTGTGAGGACGGCCTGATAGGACACCGCCGCTTTGTCGAGCATCGTCATGATCTCCTTATCGGAGCTTTTCAGACCGTGGCGGCTGTCGATGAGGAGCATGACGCGTTTCAACTGGGGGCGCCCGCGCAAGTAATCATGGATCAGCTGCGTCCAGCCTTTCACGAGGGATTTCGGGGCTTTCGCGTAGCCGTAGCCCGGCATATCGACGACGTAGAGCCCGTCGCCGACGGAAAAGTAGTTAAGTTCCCGCGTGCGGCCCGGGGTGTTGGAAACCCGGGCAAGGCTTTTGCGGCCGAGCAGCGCATTGAGAAGGCTCGACTTCCCGACGTTGGAGCGCCCGGCGAAGGCGATCTCGACGCGGTCGCCGTGGGGAAGGGCGGAAACGTCGGTAACTCCGAGCACGAACTCGGCGGGAGTTTTGAAGAGATCGAGCGCGCGGCCGGCAAGCTCGCGCGCTTCTTGTGTTTCTGGCGGGTTCATCCGCGCGGCCTCATTCCGCGGGCTTGCGGCTTTGTCCGTTGCTCTTGAGCTTCGATCCGGCCCTCTTGACGCTCCCGCCGACCGTCTTGATCCCGACATTGTGCATGATGTCGATATCGACGCCCTGGCGCTTCATGATCAAGGCCTGCTGCCCGAACGACAGAATGTTGTTCCATGTCCAGTAAAGCACCAGCCCCGCGGGGAAGTGCGCCAGCATGAAGGTGAAAACCACTGGCATCCAGGCGAAGATCTTCTGCTGCATCGGATCCGGAGGCGCTGGATTGAGCCGCATCTGAACCCACATCGAAATGCCCATGAGGAGCGGGAGCGCGCCCAGCATCAAATATTGCGGCGGCGTCCAGGGGATGAGCCCGAAGAGGTTGAAGACCGTGGTCGGGTCAGGCGCCGCCAGGTCCTTGATCCATCCGAAGAACGGCGCATGCCGCATTTCGATCGAGACCAAAAGCACCTTGTAGAGCGAGAAAAAGACGGGGATCTGGATCAGGATAGGCAAGCACCCCGCCATGGGGTTCACCTTTTCCTTTTTGTACAGCGCCATCATCGCCTGCTGCTGGCGCTGCTTGTCGTCTTTGAAGCGCTCCTGAATCTTCTTCAACTCCGGCTGAAGCTTTTTCATCTTGCTCATGGACTCGAAAGACTTGTTCGCGAGCGGGAAGAAGAGAAGCTTCACAACCACCGTGGTCAGCAGGATCGCCACGCCGAAATTGCCGACGAGCTTGTAGAACCAATTCATAAGATGGAACATCGGCTCCGTGATGAAGGCGAACCATCCCCAATCGACAAGCTTATTGAGCCGGTCGATGCCGTAATCCGTCGTATATTGTTCGAGGAGCCCGACTTCCTTCGCACCGGCGAACAGCCGGTTCGATACGCCTTCCCTCTGTCCGGGCTGGACCGTGATCGGATGCTGCCGCATATTCGCATAGAACTGCTTTTTCTCATTTCCGAACAGGCTGGCCTGGTAGGCCTTCGATTGATCGGGAATGAGAACGGCCGCCCAATATTGATCGGTGAAGCCGAGCCATCCGCCCTTGTCGGCTGCAATGGATTCCTTGGCCGCATTGGTCGCCGGGTCATAGTTCTTGAGCGCGTTGGCGTAGGTCAGTTCCTTGAGCCCGGTCGAGCCAAGCACGCCGATCAGCCCCTCATGGAGCACCGAATAGCCGAGCAGCCCCTGCGGCTCCGTCAGACGCGCCACCTGGCCCCAAGGCCAGAGCGTGACGGGCTTTCCCGACTTGTTCTCGATCTCATCGGAGATCGTGAACATGTAATGGCTGTCGACTGAAATCTTGCGATGGAATATCAATCCGGCGCCGTTATCCCAGCGAAGCTCGACGGGAGATATCGCCGTCAACGGCCCTGCGCCGTCTTGCTCCCAGAGAGTGCTTTCGGTTGGCACAGCTACGCCCGGCTCATTCGTCAGCCAGCCCGTGAAGGCGAAATAGGGATGCGGGCTGCCCGATGGCGACAGAAGATCGACTTTTGGGCTGTTGGGATCGACGGAGACGGTGTAGTCCCGGAGCACGAGGTCGTCGATCCGGCCGCCTTTCAGATTGATGGAGCCGATCAGAGCGGGACTGTCGATTTTCACGCGCGGCGAGGCCGCAATCGCTGCATCCCGCGACATAAAGGCGGCCGCTGGCGCGGAAGGAGTTTGCACGGCCGGAGAAGGCGATGACGCCTGGTCGCCGGGGGCCTGGGCCTCCGTTTTGGCGGGCTGGGTTTGCTGCGCATTGCGCGCCGCCTCGACGGCCTGTTGCCGGGCTTTCTGGGCAGGGCCCATGTAAAGAAATTGCCAGCCAATCAGCACAGCAAGCGAAAGCGCAATAGCGAGGATAAAGTTTCTGTTGTTTTCCATAACCCGCTCAAGGGAGATCTTCGAAGTGCGTGTTCACGCCCGGCGAAGCAAGTCAGCCAAATCGACTAGCACGCCCGCCGGGAACACCCGCCCCTTTTGCGGCAAGGCCACAACGGAACCCTCCCACAGATAAGGCGTACTAGCAACTCTATGATTCTAGCACAGCTTTCGGACGTAAGTTCGCATGAGGGCTTGCGGCGAAGGGTGTGCGAACTTGCTTCCGGCTGGGCTAGCCAAACCGCTTTAGCCGGTTCCTGCCCGCGATGGAAGCAGAACCAGCAAAACCGGCGCAGCGTTCACAAGACGGGGTTACGATCCTTATCGGAGCGCGCCGGTTGGCCCACTTTATGGAATGCCAGCCGCATGTCCGCAAGTAGGTCTGCGAAATTTCTAGTCAAGGCTGCGGCGCGGCCAATGATCACGTAGTCGAAGCCAGTCTCAGCATGCGCGACACCTGTAAGCCGGACCGCCTCCCTCAGCCTTCGGCGCGCACGATTGCGGTCGACCGCCTTGCCTCTTCTTTTTCCCTCCGCGCTATCCTTCGCGACAGACTTGCTCGAAACGGTAAAACCGAAACGCGGGCCATTGGCTTCGCCGGAGGCGCGCGCAAGACCTTGCAGGATGAAAGCCGGGGCGACCCATTTGCGGCCTTTCCGCACGCGCTGAAACTCGGCGCGCGTCTTCAGCGTCTCCATGGCCAATCCGTGATGGTCTCAGTCTCGGCAAGCAGCTGAAAAACGATGTTGCCCATGGTTCGACAAGCTCACCATGAGGGCTAAGCCGTTGAAAGCACGCGACCTCATCCTGAGCCTGTCGAAGGATGAAGTTTGGATTTTCGCCTTTTTCAGCATCCTGTTAGGCCGACAGCTTCTTGCGTCCGCGGGCGCGGCGCCGGGAAAGGACAACCCGCCCCGGCTTCGTAGCCATGCGCGCGCGAAAGCCATGCTTGCGCTTTCGGCGAAGGTTGCTCGGCTGATATGTTCTCTTTCCCATCGGGACGCACTTTCCTAATTCGTTGTCAGGCTGATAGATAGGGCGGTTCTTGCGGCTCCGTCAATCGTCGGGAGCTGCGCCAAGCCACTCCAGAGCGCCTCTCGCGGCGGCGGCGCCGGTGGAGAAGCAGCCTTGCAGGAGATAACCGCCGGTCGGAGCTTCCCAATCCAGCATTTCCCCGGCGATGAACACGCCCGGCTTGCGGCGCAGCATGAAAGAAGCGTCCAACTCCTCGAAGGCGACGCCGCCAGCGGTCGAGATGGCGCGTTCGATGGGCGCCGCCGCCATGAGCCGGACGGGAAGATTTTTGATCAGGGCGCCGAGTTCCGGCGGCATTGCGGAGGCGAGAATTTTTCCTTCCAGTCGAGCGGCTTCATGCAGAAGGCCGATGGCGACAGGCGCGAGTTTGGCGGTCTTGCGCAGGATGTTTGAAAGCGACTGCTTTTCACGAGGCCTCGAAAGCGACGCTTCAAGGTTCCCCGCGTCAATGCCGGGGCGGAGATCGATCATGATGATCGCGCTGCCGTCCCGTTCGATGGCGTCTCGCAGATGCGGGGACAGCGCGTAGACGGCTCCGCCTTCGAGGCCGGTCCTGGTCACGACCGCTTCGCCGCGCACCCTTTCGCCGCCGAAACTGAACTCTGCTCCCTTCAAAGGCTGCCCCTCGAAGCGTTCGCGAAAATAATCGGAAAAATCAGCCATAAAGCCGCAATTCGAAGGCTTCAGGGCCGGGACCGCAATGCCAGCCCCGGCAAAAATCGTTGTCCAATGCCCATCCGAGCCAAGACGGGGCCAACTCGCCCCGCCAAGCGCAAGGATGGCAGCGCCGGCTTCGACGGCCAGGCGGCCATCGGGCGTTTCGAACAAGAGCCTTCCTTTATTGTCCCAGCCCGACCAGCGATAACGCGGCCGGAACGTCACGTTCAGCGAACGCAAGCGCGCCAGCCAGGACCGCAGCAGCGGAGACGCCTTCATCGCGCGCGGAAACACGCGGCCGCTCGTGCCCGTGAAGGTGGGTTGGCCAAGCCCCTCGCACCACGCGATGAGCGTGGAGGGCGGGAAGGCTTCGATGGCCGGGCGCAGCTGCGGCTCGGCTTTGCCGTAGCGGGAGAGAAAGCGCGGGAGCTCTTCGCTATGAGTGAGGTTCAGCCCGCCCCGCCCGGCCAGCAAAAACTTCCGGCCCGGCGTCGGCATCTGGTCGTAAACGGTGACCGCGACGCCTTCCGTCGCCATCACTTCGGCGGCCATCAACCCGGCAGGCCCGGCCCCGATGATTGCGGCGGTTGCGCTCCGGGCGGTCACTTGGCATCCAGAAAATCGAGAACGGCCTTCGTGTAAGCCTCCGGGTCCTGCAGCATCGCGAAATGGCCAACGTCCTTCAGCACGACGAGCTTCGCGCCAGGGATGACGCTCGCCATATAGTCGGTGTGGTCGCGCTTGATGGCCTCGTCATGGTCGCCGGTCACGATGGCGGCCGGCGCGCGGATTTCGGAAAGCTGCGCCTTCGTCAAGTTCGGCTGAGTGGCCCACATCCTCCCGATCAAGGCCAGGAACATCTTGTTATCCTGTGGCGCGGGCGAAAGCCGCTCATGTTCGCCAGCGCTGCGCTTGATGAAAGCGGCGAAGGCAGGCGCCTTGTCCATGTTCGGCTTCACGCCGTCGGTCGTGACGTTCGCGGCCTGCGCGAAAAGCTTCGTGACGCGGTCCGGGTGGCGCCTGGCGATGTCGATCCCGATGATGCCGCCGTCGCTCCAGCCCACAATCGCGGTCTTGGGAATTTTCAGATAATCGAGCAGAGCGACGTAATCCGAGGCCATGAGATCGTAGCCGATGGGCTGGCTGGTCCAGCTTGAGCGGCCATGGCCGCGGCTGTCCGCGACGATCACTTCGTGGGTCTTGGAAAGCTCTTTGACCTGGTTCGCCCAATAGTCCGAATTGGCGAGCCCGCCGTGAATGAGGAGGATCGGATCGCCCTTGCCGTAGATCGCGTAATACATCTTGACGCCATTGACCGGCGCGTAGCCGAACTGTTCGGCGGGCGGCATCGGAGGAAGCGGGGGCAGGGTGTTCCGCCGCTCCGCGGCAGCCGAGCAGAACGTGAAAAGGGCCGTGAGCGTGAACGCGGCGAGAGCGTTGATTTTGGGCGTCATGAAGCGGATATCTGCCACAAAAATCGTCCGCGCTCCATCTTTTGGAAGGGGAACAGCGTGCGCCGATTGCGGCTTTTGCTCTTATGCCAAGAGAGCCGCCTTCGCTTCGGTCTTCAGATGCTTTAGTCCGCAGCGGCGCCTTCCCCGTCGATCCGGCCACGCCGCCGATGGAAGCGCGCCAAGTGGAGCGGTTGCCACCGGAGCCGGGCTGGCAGTATGAGCCGAAATGGGACGGCTTCCGATGTCTGCTGTTCCGGGCCGGAAAGCGGGCCGTGCTTGCCGGGAAGTCGGGCAAGTCGCTCGCGCGTTTCTTTCCTGAAATCGTATCCTTGATCGCGCGGCTATCGCCGGACGGCTTCGCGCTCGATGGAGAGTTAGTGGTTAGCGGCGATGGCGCTTCCTCCTTCGATGCGCTGCAAATGCGCCTCCATCCGGCCGAAAGCCGCATCAAGCGCCTCTCGCAGGAAACGCCCGCGACCGTGATCCTGTTCGACGCGCTTGCGATTGAAGGCCGGACGCTGCTGACCATGCCCTTGATGGACAGGCGGGAAGCGTTGGAGGCGTTTTATCGCGGGCAGGCGGGCGAGCCGCTGCTCAGGCTGTCTCCTTTCACCCGCGACGAAGCCGTGGCGCGTGAGTGGCTCAACGCGAGCGGCGGCGCAATCGACGGTGTGGTCGCCAAGCGTCTCGATGGCGTCTACGAGCCGGGCAAGCGCGCCATGATGAAGGTGAAGCGGCTGCGCACGGCGGACTGCGTTGTCGGCGGTTTCCGTTACCTCGAACGCGAACGCCTCGTGGGTTCGCTGCTGCTCGGCTTATACAATGAACGCGGCGAACTCGATCATGTCGGTTTTACATCGGCGATCGCGGCCGAGGATCGCGTGGAGCTGACAAAGCGCCTGGAGGAGCTGATCGAGCCGCCGGGTTTCACCGGGAAGGCTCCGGGCGGGCCGAGCCGCTGGGCGACCGAAAGGTCAGGCGCCTGGGAGCCGGTCCGGCCCGCGCTCGTCGTCGAGGTCCAGTATGACCACATCACTGCAAATAGGTTTCGCCACGGAACAAAGCTGATCCGCTGGCGGCCGGATAAATCGCCCCGGCAATGCACGTTCGATCAGTTGCCTGCGCGTGGGTCGCCTCGTTTAAGCGCGTTGCTTACGGATTGAGCGCTGAACGCCGCTTGCGGACTTGGCGGCGGCAGCCGGAGGAATACGAAACCGCTGGTGATGAATCGAATAAGTTTCCGATTAATATTCTGGGAGGGCGCTCGCGCTTCCGGTAACACTTTCGTGAGGATAGCCCCCGCTCAGGCGCCGCCGAACAGCGTCGCCGGTGTATTGTCAATTCGGTGGGTAGCCAATCGCGAGGGTCTGATTGTGAACCACGGACAAAAACTGGTCGCCATTTTTCTTAAGTCCTGTTTCAAATTCTACTGTGAAGTCTTGCTTGTGGCCGTACTGGCGGCCAGTCAGACGTTCCTCGCGAACGCGATGGAGAGCGGGAACGCGGCGCCTGGGGTCGCTCCCCCCGAGCCGGGTACTTTGGCAGCCGAACTGCAGGAGCTTGACGCAGGCTCTGTGAAATCGCTTAGGCCCGAGCTTGGGCATGCGCTGCTTATCGTCCTTCCTGCCCAGAATGGGCCAGCGGATAGGGCCGGCCTCAGACCCGGGGATGTCATCCTGGCCTTGAATGGGAAGCCGGCGCCAAGCCTCGATGAGTTCAACGATTTGATAAATCGAGCGGGGAGCGGCGCCGAAGTCCGGGTTGAAATCTGGCGCCGCGGCGAGTGGATCGTGACGCCGGTCCGTCTGGGAAGCGCAAGCGAAAAAGAACAGGCCGGAAGCATCGAGCAACGCATAGAAGCCTATAACGCCATCGCAAAGGCCTTTGGGAAAGATGCCTTCCCCATCCTTTGGGGCCGGACCCAGAACAACCTCGGCATCGCCTATCGGGCTCGCGTCCTAGGCAACCGCGCGGAGAACCTCGAAGCGGCTATCAAGGCCCATCGGGCGGCGTTGACGGTCTTTACCCAGGAGACTTCCCCGCAGGACTGGGACGACATCCAGCGTGATCTCGCTATTGCCTATCGGGCTCGCGCCCAAGCCTGCTGGGAGAACCTCCAGGCGGCCATCAGGGCCTATG
>JBAVVQ010000060.1:0-13050 GCA_049697375.1 Rhodomicrobium sp. | reverse complement strand
AAACTCCGCTCTCCCCCATCTCGATGATATCTCCGCACGCTATTTCGATGGCAATGCCCTTGTCGGATCAACGGTTTCGAGCGGCGCGGGGCGCGCATTCATGGACTTTCGCATCCATGGCGATGGGTTCAGCCGCATCCTGATACAGGACCTTACGCTGACCCCCCGGCAGTCCGGGCGGCTCGTTCAGCGGCTGGTAGAAATCGACAGCTACCGCATGATGGCTCTTCTTGCGTTGCCGTTCGCGCAGGAGTTGACACCGCTCTTGGCCATTTGGGAGCGCGAGCTAGTCGAAATCACCTCCGCAATGGTGCAGGCGGGGGAAAAGGATGAGGCTCTTCTTCTTGCTCGCCTGACAAAGCTCGAAGCAGAAATCGAAAGCCGCCGCGCAGCTAGCGCCTATCGTTTCAGCGCCGCAGCGGCCTATTATGACATCGTGCAGCGGCGCACCGGCGAACTGCGGGAAGAGCGACTCCAAGGTTTGCAGCTTTTCCAGGAGTTTACCGAGCGCCGCCTCGAACCGGCAATGAGCACCTGCGCCGCCAGCACCGCCCGCCAGGAAGCCTTGTCGACCCAGGTGTCGCGAGCGATGAACATGCTCTCGACGACGGTCGACGTGACGCTCGAGCAGCAAAACCAGGCAGTCCTCGCCTCCATGGACCGCCGCGCAAAACTTCAGCTTCGCTTGCAGGAAACCGTTGAAGGGCTGTCGGTCGCTGCGATCACCTACTACATTGTCGGTCTTGTGGGTTACGCCGCAAAGGCTGCTCACGCAGGCGGCGTCGAGGTGAACCCAGAGCTTGTCATGGGCATTAGCATTCCGCTTGTGGCTGGCGCGGTCGCGTATGGATTGAGCCGCTTTCGCGCCCGCGTCGCCGCCGAGAAAAACTAGAGCCCGGGGGCCATCCTGAAAGACGCTTTCCCGTCCTATACGCGCCTTGAGCGCATTGCGGATGGTTGCGTTCATACGGTGAGCGTTCTTTTCAGCTTGGCGGCGGCCGCTCTCCTGTTAGTCGGCGCGATCGGAGTTTTGCCCGCCGCGATTTTCGTTGGCCTGATCGTCTACAGTATCGGGCTGGTCGGCATGTTTGCAGCCTCGGCGGCCTACAATCTTGTTTCGCATGTCGGCGTGAAGGAAATTCTTCGGCGCCTGGATCACGCCGCCATTTTCGTCATGATCGCTGGCAGCTATACGCCCTTCGCGTTGGTCGTCGGAGGCAGGACGGGACACATGTTGCTTGCGGCTGTATGGGCCATCGCCGCTGTCGGCGTCGCAATCAAGCTGCGCTACCCGAGGCGTTTCGATAAGCTTTCGGTTCTGCTTTATCTTTCCCAAGGCTGGATCGTGCTTCTTGCGCTCGATTCCATAACGGCCGCCTTGTCGAACCGCGCGCTTTCTCTGCTCGTCGCAGGCGGCGTCGTTTATACTGTGGGCGTTGCATTCCATCTCATGGAGCGCCTGCTCTTCCACAATGTGATCTGGCACATTTTCGTGCTTGGCGGCGCGGCTTGCCAGTTCGCCGCAATCAGGGACGCCGTCATGAATTGACGCAGGGGCGCCGCTCAGCTCGATCAGTTCGCCGCGAAGAGGGTCAGGCTCAGGCAACGGGCGGGATTTCCGATGGCGAGAGACTGCGGCGGGACGTCCTTCGTAACAACCGCGCCCGCAGAGATTACCGCCCCCGAGCCAATGGTTATTCCGGGTGCGATTACGGCTCCATGCGCGATCCAGACGTCGTCGCCGATGCTGAGGGGGCCGCTCGCGCCCTCGCTCCTGTCTGCCAATCTCACCATAGGGGCAACCATGCAACGCTCACCAATGGTGATCGACTCGTGAGCCTCTATGGCCGCGTGGTTGAAGTTCGTGCCCTCTCCTATCCGGATTTCGGCTCCGGGGTGACAGATGAGTTCGGAGGGAATCATCCCTCGAACAAACCCAACCCGGTTTCCCAGCCGAATTGTGCCTTCATTTTTGACGCGCACGGGACCATAAGCGTAGACACGTCCACTTCGTTTACAGTTTCGGAGAACGATTGCGCCGCGGGCGAGAGCTACGATGCTGCTAAGGGCACGGCGGGGATTTCTTTGAAGGCGCTCGATGAGGCGCCGCACAAGATGAGGGTGCGGCTCCACGGAAGGAGCGGCGCCTTCCCTTTGCCCGGCTGCGGCGGCGCTAGCGGCGGGTCTTCCGCGAACCACCGTGCCGCGGGCGATAACGCTGCCGGCGCGTACTCGTGCGCCGGGCAGAATGATCACGCCACTTTGGAGAGTGACCCCGGCTTCGATGACAACAGGAACCGATTGAGGCTTCTCCATCCGTTTGCCCAACTGATGAAAGCTGTTGTCGAGAACCTTGCATCTTTCTCCGATTTTGCATCCGTCGCCGATTTGGGCGGACAGGAGCGCTTCAATCGATGTGCCGCCTTGGATCTCGACGTCGTCGCCGAGGATCATTTCGGCGCCAGGGCCAACGTAGAGTTCGATCGGCGCGCTGGAGGCATCGAGGCGGACACGGTTCCCGATCCGGAGCGTTCCGCCGCCATGGACCCAGATCCGGCCTACAACCGAAGGCGAAGAGCCTAGCTCCGCGCAGCGGCGGAGTTTCAGGCGGGAAATAAATGTTGCCGAACTATTCATCGCAAAGGGTGCAAAGGGATAAGTGAAATGGTCGCTGCAAAACAATATATGTAACATCTTAAAAGATGTTTTTCGGAAGGAGGCATCCTTAGTCAGCCGGGCGGTCCTTTGAGGCGAATAGGGGCGGCCAATCGCCGCGCAACCCAAGGCTAAGGTTGATTTGCCCGCTCACTTTCGATGCGGCTTGGCGCCGTGATGGACGGCTGCACGCCGCAATATGAAGCCGATGACCTCGGCCACCGCCCAATACAGCTCTTTCGGAATTTGCTGGTCAAGCTCAAGTTGCGAAAGCGATTGCGCCAAAGGGTCATTATGTTCGACGTGAACGCCCGCGGCCTGGGCTATTTCTACAATCTTTTCCGCGACGTCGCCCGTTCCTTTCGCAGTCAGCCGCGGAGCGGCGTCCGTTCCCAGCTCGTATTGAAGAGCTACGGCGATCTTCTGGCGCGCTTGATCTTTATCCGTTCCAGTCACCAAAGCCTCAAATCAAGGGTCAAAGGAGAATCGGCGCGCTGTTCGCAAGATCAAAGCTGGCGGTCTTGCGGACCGAGAGTTCATCGACAGCGAAATCAGCCTGCTCAAGGGCGGCTTTCAGCTCGGGGAGCCAGGCGCTCAGAAGGGAGGTGGATTCGGTCTGGTCGCTCGAAAGCCTGACGCTGACAGCGGCGGCGGAAAGCCCAATCGTTACTTGGATTTGTCCGTAGGTCCCGGCATCAAGGGAAAAGTTCACGGTCCAGCGCTTCGCTGCTTGCGACCGCCGCGCCGGCTGCGCCTCGTTTTCATCGTCTTGCTGGATCGTCATCAGGATCGGGTGCTGCATTTGCGGAAGCTGAAATGGCACATTAATCACAAGAGCGGTGTTCGAAGCCGGCTGGCCAGACACAGGAGAGAAAACCGCTGCCTGCGGCATGGGCTGCGAAGCTTTGGAAGCTGAAGGCTGTGAGACCGAATCCTGATCCTCTGCAAGCTTAGAGGCTGAAGGCGTCGCGTCCCATTCATAACGCGCCCGAATTTCCGCCTGCAATTGCGCCTGAGAAGAGAAGGCGGCTGCGGGATACGCCGCCGGCATCGCCGGATAAGGGCTTGGCTGAGCCGGGGCCAGGCTGGCGTTCTGGAAATCCGACTCGCTGCTCAGAACCGCTTCATTGATCGCGGCATGCGCCGTAAGAACCCAATCTTCAATCGAAACCGCCAGAGACTGCGAACTGCCGGTCCCGGCGATGGGTTGCGGCGCAGGCGCCGGCCGAGAATTGTTGGCGTCCGGCTGAATGACCAGTTCAAGGCTTTGGCCGGTGCGGTTGATCGCAACGCTGATGGTTCTTCCGGCTTCGAGCGCCTGAGGCGTGCTGACTTCCACTTTCTGGCCGAGGATTTCGAGCTGCGCCACGTCGCCCGAGAGCATGGCGATGATCCGCGCCTTTACCACATTCCCGTTCGCCAGCAAGGCCTGCAGGCCGGACCTCCCTGGTTGCAAGGTGAGGGGGCTCTGGCGGTCTACGCTCCATAGCGCGATGGGGTTTGGATCGAGCAAGGCGGCTTGGACCTCGGAAACTTGTTCGAACACGTTCGCTTGTTAGATATTATCCAGGCAAGCAGGAGCCAGTCTTGCGCTTAGCAGGATCTGAAAAAGACACACACAGATTTACAATTCGCGTCAAATCAGTTCGACGCTCATCGCGAAAGCTCTTGTCTCGCCCGGCGCAAGATGAATCGACCCCGGCTTTTCCGTAAGGGGACCGGAAAACTCGGCGGGGCTCGCATAGCCTGACCAGGGCTCGATGCACAGGAAGGGCGCGCCGGGCTTTGTCCAGACGCCGAGATGCGGCATGCTCTCGAAATCGATCTTGAGGGAAGGGGAGCCGCCATTCGCCGGTCCAAACCGAAGCGAGTGGCTGTTCAGGCCCAAGAAAATCAGCGCGTCGTCCTCGAACAGCTCATTTGCCAGCAAGAGCCTACGGCGCCTGATCGGGCTTGCCAATTGGCGCGCGATAAGGCCGTCCGCGTCGATGCGGGTCAGCGGTCCCGGCTCGTCGAGAGCGAAATCGATCACCTGATCGAGCTTGGCCCCTGCGCCGGGAAGCGGCCATCTGAAAGCGGGGTGAAAACCGAAAGCCACCGGGATCGGCTTCGTATCGGTGTTCGTCACGGTCACGGATGTCGTGAGCTTGGCGCCGGTGAGAGCATGCTCCGCCTCCAGCATGAACCTATAGGGGTATTCGGCTCTGGTCGCCTCGCTGTCCGTCAGGCGGAACCGCGCCCGATCAGCGGAGGCATCAACCGCCTCGAACAGGGAGCGCCGCGCGAAGCCATGTTTCGGCAGATGATAGGCGGTCCCATCCACGGCATGGGTGTTGTCCCTCAGCGCGCCGACGATGGGAAACAGGAGCGGGGCGCGGTTGCCCCAAAAGCTGGAGCCGTCGTGCAGGTAATTTCGGCCCGCCGTGTCGCGGATGCTCTGCAGTTCCGCGCCCATCGGCGCAATTCCAACGCTCAAGGCCGGGGAATGGATAGTGATGTTCGTCACCGCCGCGAACTCCAATGCTGGAGGGAGCGATCATCATACTAGACTCGTTGCCTGTTTGGCTGCGTATACTCGCAGCTCTTTATGAAGTTTATATCACGGGAAAATTGGCTCACAGACGAGGAGAACCGCCGTGACTATTCTCGTAACCGGCAGCACAGGCGTTATCGGATCGCGCGTTGTCGCCAATCTTGCAGCGAAAGGCGCCGAGGTTCACGCCCTGGCCCGCTCGCCCGAAAAGGCTAAGTTTCCGGGCGGCGTATCGCCTGTGAAGGCCGACCTCATGGACATCGAGGCGACCCGCAAGGCCATCGCTCAGGCAAGCACGTTATTCCTGCTCAATGCCGTCACGCCCGACGAACTCACGCAGGCGCTGCTCACTCTCAGCCTCGCCCGGGAAGCCGGCGTCAAGGGCATCGTCTACCTGTCCGTTTTCCACGCCGACCTCTTCACGGATGTCCCGCATTTTACAGGGAAACATACGGTGGAGCGCATGATCGAGGACAGCGATCTGTCCGCGACCATTCTGCGGCCGAACTACTTCATGCAGAACGACGTCGCCATGAAAGACGCGATCATGGGGCATGGCGTCTATCCGCAACCGATCGGGAGCAAAGGTCTCTCGATGGTGGACGCGCGCGACATCGCTGACATCGCTGCATCGAGCCTCTTGAAGAGAGAAAACGCGCCCACGCCTCTGCCGCGCGAGATGATTGAAATTGTCGGCCCCGATGTCCTGACCGGCGAAGCGGCGGCGAAGATTTGGTCCGAGGTTCTTGGCCGGGACATTCGCTACGGCGGCGACGATCTCGATGCTTTCGAAAAGCAGGCCGCAGCCTTCGCGCCCGGCTGGATGGCGCGCGATTTCCGGCTCATGTTCGCCCGCCAGCAGCAGCATGGGATGGTGGCCAGACTGGCGGCCGTCAACAGGATGGCCGAGCTTCTGGGTCATGCGCCGCGCTTCTACCAGGACTTTGCGGCCGAGACGGCGAAGGCCTGGCAGAGCTAGGATACACTGCTTCTCCCTTCCTCTGCGTCTTCCCGAACACCATACCGTGTGCGGCTTGCTGGCAACGCGCGTCAATGTTTTGGGTTGACCGGAAGGCGAAGCATCTCTAGCTTCTGTGTATCTCAATGGGGATGGGGTTCCCCCAAAACTGCCCTTCGGGCTGATGACTCCTGCCGCGCGAACGCGCCGGGTAGGAGTGCGCCTAAGTCAACGCAACTCTCCCAAAACTGCTCGCGCCTGATTCTGGCATGGAGGCCTAAGCGCCTGCAGTGGGGAGGAGTTCCGCATGAGCAATGTTTGGCTTGCTTCATCGGTGTGGCTTGCGCTGGCGCTTGCCGCGTCGATCATCTCGATCCGGGTCGCGATATCGGTGGCGCTTATCGAAATCGTCGTGGGGGCGGTCGCGGGCAACACCATCGGGCTTGAGATCACACCCTGGGTGAACTTCCTTGCGGGCTTCGGCGCCATCCTTCTTACGTTTCTGGCCGGCACCGAGATCGACGCGCAGGTGATCCGAAAAAACTTAGGCGCAAGCGTTGGGATCGGCATCGCAAGCTTTCTTGCGCCCTATCTCGGCGTCCTATTTTATGCGCATGCGGTCATCGGCTGGTCATGGCCTGCGGCGCAAATCGCCAGCATTTCGATGTCTACGACCTCGGTGGCCGTCGTCTACGCCGTCATGGTGGAGACCGGGTTCAATAAGGCAGAGCTTGGCAAAATCATCCTCGCCGCCTGCTTCATCACCGATCTCGGCACCGTGTTGGCGCTCGGCATCGTGTTTGCGCATTTTGATGCATGGCTTGCGCTATTCGGAGCCGCCACGGCCGTTGTACTTTGGCTTCTTCCGAGATTTGCGCCCTGGTTCTTCAAGACCGTGGGGCATAGGGTGAGCGAACCCGAAGCTAAATTCGTCTCGCTTATTCTTCTATCGCTCGGCGGATTATCGCAAGTCGCTGGCAGCGAAGCGGTCCTGCCTGCTTATCTTATCGGCATGGCGCTGGCGCCATCCTTTATAACCGATCATGAGCTTGGACACCGCTTCCGCATTATCGCCTTCACGATCTTGACGCCCTTCTATTTCTTGAAAGCGGGGTCGCTGGTCGAGTTCAGCGCCGTGATGAGCTCCGCCGGGCTGATCGCGATGTTCCTTCTCATTAAAATGGTAACCAAATTCGCAGGCATCCTGCCGTTGACGAAGCGTTTCAACTTCGAGGCCAAAGAAGGGATGTACACCACCCTTCTCATGTCGACCGGGCTTACCTTCGGCACAATCTCGGCCTTGTTCGGCCTCACCAACCATATCATAGACGCGCGGCAATATACGATCCTCGTTACAGCCGTCATTGGCAGTGCTGTGGTCCCGACCCTGATCGCTCAAAGGTGGTTTATGCCCACATTAGAGCCACTGGATGCAAAGCCGGCGAAGATCAAGGAGGAAACCCATGTATAACAAAATACTGATTGCCAATGACGGCTCCCAAGGCGCTGCGCGCGCTCTATCGGCGGCGATCAAGCTGGCAAAAATCCATGACGCCGAGCTGCATATGATCTGCGTCGAGGAGATGCCGCGGTTTCCGGCTTCGATTGACGAGGTTATCGAGGAAAAAGAGGAGGCGAACCACCTCTTCGACAGCGTCACACGCCGGGCGATGGCGCAAGCCCAGGCGGAAGGGCAAAAGCTGAAAGTCCATGTCGTCGCGGGCCACCCGGTCTCCACCATCGCCGAATGTGTCGCGCGCGAGCACTTTGACCTGCTTGTTGTAGGCTATATGGGCCATTCGATGCTTTACAACCGGCTGATCGGCAGCACAAGCGCCCGTCTGGTAGAGCACGCGCCATCTGCTGTTTTGGTTGTCAAATAGAGCTTGGCTACTAGTGTTGATAAAATGACTAGAAAGCTGCCGCCTTGGCGTTGGTACCTCCGGCGGCGAAGGAAATTTGGGCTGCGGGGGAAAGTGGAAAGTTATTTCTGGATCGGTATCGGCGCCGCTTTGGGCGGGATGGCGCGCTTTTGGCTTTCGGACGTCGTTGCGGCGATCGCCGGCGAGACCTTTCCCCTGGGCACCTTGGTCATCAATGTTCTCGGCTCGTTCGTCATAGGTCTTTTCGCTACCATCACCGGCCCGGACGGGCGCTTTCTGGTGGGGACCCTGAGCCGGCAGTTCGTCATGATCGGCATTTGCGGCGGCTTCACCACCTTCTCGTCCTTTAGCCTGCAAACTCTCAATCTGGTCAACGAAGGCGAGTGGCTCTATGCCGGAGTGAATATCAGCGCTTCCGTCGCCTTTTGCTTGCTGGCGGTGTGGATCGGCCACGCAGCTGCGGTCTATCTTAATCCTTGAAACTGGTATGGATGCGATGTTCTTTTCTTTGGTCCGCAACGGGGTGTGCGAATTCTTTTCCAAGCGCCCGTTTTACCTTTATCGTAGTTTACCTACGAGCTAGCGAGGCGCGGAATGGAACCAGCTCGTGACGGTGTTCTTCTTCGCGTGTTCATCGGCGAAGCCGACCGCGCAGGCGGGCACAGCCTCTATCGGGCGGTCATCGACGCCGCCTTTAAGGGCGGGATTGCTGGAGCCACCATCTTGCATGGGCCCATGGGCTTTGGCCGAAGCCGCCAGGTGAACAACGAATTCGTTGTCGATTCGCCCGGCAATCTTCCCATCGTCATCGAGATCATCGACACGCCTGAGAAGATCGAAGCCTTTTTGCCGGCGCTCGATACGCTGATGATCTCGGGCCTCGTCACATTGGAAAAGGTGCGCATGGCCCACCTCGGCCGCCGCACCTCAGGCGCATCCGAGTTTCTTCTCGGCGGGGAAGCGCCGTCGATGTCAGCGGCAGATCAGCTTAGGGAGGAACCGCATATGGAAGTCCCGCATGAGGCGCTGCTCTTGCGCATTTTTACGAGCGTCTCCGACCGCTATGGTGTCGAACAGCCCCTCTACCGGGCCATCGTCCTGAAGGCGCGTGAAATGAACCTGGCGGGGGCGACAGTGCTTAGGGGCCCAATCGGCTTCGGCCTCGCCGCGCGCATGCACAAGGGGTATCTCTTCGAAAAGGACGACCGCCCCGTGGTCATCGAAATCTGCGATAGCGAAGAGAAAATCAAGGCCTTTCTGCCTGTGCTCGACGAGATCATGGAAAGCGGCCTCGTCACCATCGAGAAGGCTCGGGTTATTCAGTATGGACGCACGCGCTCAAGCTATCTCGAGCGGCTCACAAAAAGCCTGCGCGACCATCTGCATCTTTCCTCCCCCAGGGCAAAACCCTCGGGTCCTGCACGCAGCTAAACCCGCAGAGGCTTCCGCGCCGCCGCTCCGTTTCGGCGGGGTCTGAATAATTTGTCTGACTATGAAGGAAGGAACAGGAGATGAGTAAGATCGCCGCGATCGCCGCCATGGAAATTCTGGATTCCCGTGGCAATCCAACGGTGAGGGTGCACTTGGCGCTCGATAACGGTATCGCCGTTTCCTCGTCCGTGCCCTCCGGCGCCTCCACAGGCGAGCACGAGGCGGTCGAGCTTCGCGACGGCGATAAAGCACGCTACGGCGGCAAGGGCGTGCGGAAAGCCGTCGCCAACGTGAACGAGGTCATTGCGCCGAAACTTATCGGCATGGACCCGCACCGGCAGGCCGAGATCGACCGGCTGATGCTGGAACTCGATGGAACGCCAAACAAGGCCAAGCTCGGAGCCAACGCCATCCTTGGCGTCTCCATGGCTTGCGCCCGCGCCGCGGCCGCCGATGCCGGGCTGCCGCTTTACGCCTATCTCGGCGGCCCAGGCGCCACGCGCTTGCCGATCCCGATGATGAACATCCTCAACGGCGGCAAGCACGCCGACAACAGCGTGGACTTCCAGGAATTCATGGTCATGCCGATAGGCGCGCCGAGTTTTGCCGAGGCGCTGCGGTACGGCTCGGAGACCTTCCACGCGCTTGCGAAGATCCTGAAAGGCAAGGGCTACGCCACGGCCGTGGGCGACGAGGGCGGCTTCGCTCCGAACCTCAAAAGCAATGAAGAAGCCTGCGAGCTGATTGTCGAAGCCATCAAGGCGGCAGGCTACGAACCTGGCGAGGATGTCGCCATCGCGCTCGATCCGGCGGCCAGCTCTTTCTATGGCGAAGGCGCCTACCGGCTCGAAAAATCGGGTCAAGGCGTCAAATCCAGCGCCGACCTGATCGCGCTCTATGGCCGCTGGCTCGACGCCTATCCGATCGTCTCCATCGAGGACGGGCTGGACGAAAACGACTGGCAGGGCCTTGCCGCGCAGACGGCAAGCCAAGGCGGCCGCATCCAGATCGTAGGCGACGATATTTTCGTCACCAACCCCGCCTTCATCCGCCGCGGCATCGCGGAGAAGACCGCCAACGCCGTCCTCATCAAACTCAACCAGATCGGCACGGTCACCGAGACCATCCGCGCCATTGAGCTTTGCCGCGAGGCGGGCTGGGGCTTTGTCATCTCGCACCGCTCAGGGGAAACAGAGGACACCTTCATGGCCGATTTCGCGGTCGCCATGGGAGGAGGGCAAATCAAGACGGGCTCCGCCTGCCGCAGCGAGCGCATCGCCAAATATAACCGGCTGCTGGAAATTGAGAGCGAAATCGGGTCCGCTTCGCAGTTTAAGTCACCTTTCGCTTCTCAAACATAAGGGGCCGATCAGTGAGATTTGAGGAGCTTCACGGAGGCGACGGCCAGGATTTACGGCGGGAACGCTTTTAAGATGTCGGCGGGCGCCCGATGGGCGCCTTTAGCCACCAATGATCAAGAAGCTCTACGGCTCCATTGCCGATCTGCAGGCCGAATGCATATGAAGCCTTTCCTTTTATCGTGGCAATTCTGGGCTGTCCTGTCGGCTATTTTCGCGGCTCTGACGGCAATTTTTGCAAAAGTCGGCATTCAAAACATCAATTCCGACTTTGCGACCTTCATTCGGACCGTTGTGATCATAGCCGTCCTTGGGGGCATTCTCACTCTAACGAAGGAATGGCAACCGCTTGGTTCGATCACGACGAAGACGTGGGTATTTCTAACTTTGTCGGGCCTGGCGACTGGCGCCTCATGGCTTTGTTATTTTCGCGCGCTTCAACTTGGCGACGCTTCGCAAGTCGCTCCCATTGATAAGCTGAGCGTCGTGCTGGTCGCTCTTTTCGGCGCCCTGTTTTTGGGCGAGAGTCTTTTGCCGATGGGCTGGATGGGTGTGGTTTTGATCGCTCTAGGCAGTTTCCTCGTCGCATCCAAATAAGAACGCAAAACGCACATTGAGCAATTCTTACGGCGCCGCGCAAGCGTTGCAATCGCCGCGAGGGAACATCATGCCGAGAGCCAGCTTACTGAAAGTTCTCTATTGTGTCTTGGGATGTGGCCTTCGCCCCGGAAGACATTCCCCGCGCCTTTACACGCGCCAAGGCTAATTTGGCGGGGTCGCTTAGCGGCGCTTCACCCTTCGCGAGCACATCATCAATACGGCTGGAGAGTTCGCTGAAATGCTCCAAGAGCCAAGCCTCGATGTTGTTTGCGACCATCCAGTCCGAACCTTCCAGGAGGTCAAGAAGCCGTTCCATCGCGTTCCTTTGGTCCCCTATTCGAGGGGTCATGAGGGCAAGCTCGCAGACAGGAGCCGCCAACTTGGGGTCAGGCTCGTCGATCAGATGTCTCAGGCAAACCCATCGTTCCGGCGCAATTCCTATCTCCACGAGCAACTCAAGCGCGCTTCTGCGCTGGCGGCGGCTCGTCGAGCTTTCGAAGCCGGAGCGGGGATGGCGGGTCGCGCATTTGACCAATGCGGACTCGCTGAGACAGCCAAGCCTGAGCAACGCGGCTTCGGCATCGGGCCGGCAATCGTCTTCGGCGAGAGCATCGATGAAATAGGGTATCGCTTCAGGCTTCTCAAAAGCACCGGCGCTTTCGATGACGCCTGCAAGGATGCGCCGGCGCAAGACATCGAGGAGAAGCGGAAAGTCTGTTTCACGCGGCCGGCACATCAATTCCCGGGCGACAGCATTGATGACCGCATCTTCGCCGGTGCGCTCGACGGGGTCCGAAATTTCCCGGCGAAGCGCCAAGAACTCTCTGAGCACGTCATACGCTTGAAGAGATCTTAGAGCCGACGCAGCCCGGCGGCGCGGCTCATAGATACCGCTTGGTTCACGCTTGAACAGGAGGAAGCGAAGAGGGTCTATTGCCGCCTTGCCGCAGGCGACGACCTCCAGGAGCCCACGATCTCCGTCGTGAAGGCTCATCATTCTGTTGATCGCCTCGGTCAGCTTAGGCGCTGCGCGCTGCTGGTCAGCGATAAGAGCGCCGGGAAGTGTGAACACCAAAATAACTCCTGCCGAAAGCTTTGCTTTCTGAGGAGTCATCAGCCAACGCGGCGCTTTAAAGCGAACTCCATCGCTTCATGAAATTATGGGGATGGCGGCCGCGCCGGTCAACCCGATCCAGCTCTCCAACGATCCGGCCTTTGCTTTTAGTTTGTTCAGCATTGACCTGGGATCGAACGCTATCTACTTCTATGTTTGAGAGGTGATGGAGTTCGCCTTAATCGCCCCGCGGTCCAGCCCGGCCGTGATGGCTAATGACTCCTACGGAGCACGAATCCTTAGGAGCCTTCCAATGGCAAATCCCAACAATTTTCCCTGCTTCGCTTGCAACTGCAGACGACGGCTCTTGAGCCTCCCTGTGGGCCGCTTTGACACGACCAGTCGATCATCATCCATACCGGCAAGACTCGAAGGATGGGAGAGATGGACCTGCGTGACTATGAGCGGCATAAATTCGAGATTGCCGATATTCTCCGAAAAGCCGCCGGATTTGCCGAGAGCGAGAGCAGACAATGGCAAGAGCGGCTGCATGATCTCTTCGTGCGTCTCGCCGAGAA
>JBAVVQ010000059.1:0-1767 GCA_049697375.1 Rhodomicrobium sp. | reverse complement strand
ATCGAGAGAAACGGGCGGCCATGGAAGCAAAGCGCCCATCCTCAACCCGGCCCGTGTATCAGGCGCCGGAGAGCGATGCGGAACTGACGCCGACGATGAGCCTCCTTGACGATGTCTTGGGACAGGTTGTCGCCGACCAACCGCCCATGCGAGGGCTGTCGGGCGTGCTCATCGAGATCCGCAAAGCGACGCCAACCGGGCTGCACCTGCTCACCTCCAAAGGCGTCGACTCGGAGCAACAAACCAACGAAGAAGCGATCCCCGCGCCGCCGGAGCCGCTGATCCACGAATTGACAACGAACGAGGCGACCCTGCTGATTGAGCGGCACATCGAGTTTTTCAGCGAAAACCAAGATGGCGCGAAAAGAGCGGTCCGCCTCGGCTCCGTGTTCGTGTCGACTTACAAGGGCTTGCATCATTCAAAGCTGCCGGTCGTTGTGGCTGTGTCGACATCCCCGTTCGTCTCACCGATCTCGGGTGCTCCAATCGCTGGCGTTGGCCTTGATCGGGATGCGCGCATTTTCTACGAGATCGAGCCTGCCCTGCTTGAGTGTGTGCCGGATCCCGCTACGATCACGGATCAACAAGCCATCGATGCCTACAATTTTCTGGCGAACGAATGGCTTGTTGACGTGACCACTAACGCGGACGGGAAAGCCGTCGCAATTTCTGCTGCGCTGACCATGATTCAGCGCATTGCGCTCGATCAAAGGCCGGCCTTCTTCATCGTTGCGGGGCAGAGGGGCGGTGGGAAAACAACCCTCGCCTCGATGGTCACAACGGCCGCCCTGGGACGCCCCCCGGCAGCCGCCGCATGGGCAAGCAATGAAGACGAACGCCGCAAGGCGCTGCTGAGCCACCTCCGCGTGGGTGCAGCGTCTATCGTCTGGGACAACATCCCTCGCGGCGCTTTCATTAAGTGCCCGCATCTTGAGAGGGCGCTCACATCGGCGGAATATACAGACCGGCTTCTGGGCGTTTCCGAACAACTCACAGCGCCATCACTCACCGTGATGGTGTTTACTGGAAACAATATCGCACCGGCGGGCGACATGGCATCGAGGTCATTGAAGTGCTCCATCGATGTCACCAGACCCGACCCGGAGAACCGGTCTTTCACGCACCCGGATCCGCTCGCATGGACTTCCGCGAATCGCATGAAGTTGATGCGCGCGTTCTATACCTTGCTGCTTTGGAATCCCTATTTGCGCCTGCCGGTTGCAGAACGCATTGGGCCGAAGACCCGGTTCAAAACCTGGTGGTCGTCGATCGGGGCTCCGATCGAAGCGGTGACGAACCTTATTGGCGCGCCTGTCGACTTCACCGCGCTCTTCGCAGCGAACGAGGTTGACGACGAAGAAGCAGATGGCGTGGCTGTGATTTGCGACGCCATCGACAAGAAGTTCGGCGGGCAAATCTTCACCGTGAAAGAGTTCGGCGTCCTGCTCGACGCAGGTCCCGCCCCGGCGGGATTTGGAAGCCCCGCCGAACATGCCGCTTGGCAGGCCAACAACGACCGCGCCACGGCTCTGCGCGAGGCGCTGCAGTCGATCCACGAGGTCCCGCTACCCTCTGGGCCTTTGCCGAACCGGCGCGTCGGTCAAATTCTCGTCAAGGCCGCCAACCGCCCGGTTCGCGCCGCCGACAAGATTGTGCGCCTGCGGCCGGTCCACAAGGGTCATGCCGGACGAAGTTACCAGCTCGAGGCCCTCTGATGTCCCGCGCTCTGGATTTCTTCCGCAAAAACAAGGCGCAGAACACCGAAGC
>JBAVVQ010000058.1:0-1886 GCA_049697375.1 Rhodomicrobium sp. | reverse complement strand
CAGGTCTTTGAAATCCATTCCAACGCCCGGACAAACGCTTCCGCGCTCGCCTTGGTCTCGTTTGAGGGCCGAGACACGATCAACGCAAGGCCATTCGGCGCAATTGCCTTCGTCAATTGGATCATCTCGGCCGAAGGGGATAGGCCAGAGATGCGCGGTGCACAGCCGCTGAGAGCTAGAATCGCCGCCTGCTCCGCCCAGAAGGGCAGAACGCCTGAGACCTTCTTAGCGGCATTCCCGGCCAAGACGCAAGCAGCCTGCCTGCCAAGCGAGTCGTTTCCGCAAATGTCGAACGCCACGCCGGAGCCGTAATACCATACCGGCCACAAACGACGCGCCGTTTCTGCCAAGTATGCGACAACCTCCCTGACGATAGCGTCAACGGAGGAAGCAGCGCTTATTAAGACCGAAAGCGCACGCGGCATTTCTTCGGACGGCTCCACATTTTCGAGAAGCGAGCGGAGTTCCACGGGATCAACACCTCCGAGCGCCAAGATCCCGCTTGGTGCTTCGAAAACGAGGTGTGGGACATCTGTCCGCTTAAGGGCTTGCGCCAAACTTCGCGGGTCAGGTTGCTGGCTCGATGATGCTTGAGCCCTGAGAGACATGTTGTTCAATAGGTTTCGAAGACGAACTACTTAGTTCATAACCTTAAACTAAGCAAATTCTTCTGGCAAGGAGGTGTTATCTCCCCGATGCCGATCGTGAAACTAGATGCCTTCTATCAATTCCGAATCTGGCCATGTCGTCGAGAGACCTTGTTCGCTTTCGGGTAAGTCCCGACCTTCGCGAATTCGCCGTGCGCCCACAGAGGCTATGCCGCTGCCGTCAGTATTGCGATGAAGTGATCTATTTTAAAAACTTAGAGAATTCGTGCGGGGAAAGCAGTGTTCTCTCTCTAATCAAAGCCGGACCGTTTCAGCAACCAAAGCGGCGGCGGAGCATTTCGGCACATTTTGGGGTGCGTCTTTGTTCACTTTCTGTTCTGAAAACACTATCATCGGGAATGCCTTATATCCCGCCGATTGCCAAGGCGCACCTCGAAACCTACAGGGCCGCGGCCAGGGCTTATCGCGCAGCACGGCGGCTCGGAGCACGCCAACACGAATGGCATTGGGCCGCTGTGCGGGAGGTCATCAAGCGCCACCCCGAGATGACACATCGGGAAGCGGATAGCTTCGCGCAGTCCATCATCCGATATGTGTCCCTCTATTATGGGAAGTGGTTTTGGAATTGAGACCGGCCGCCTCGAAGCTGAACGGCGATTGCCGCATGCAGCTGAGGCACGCCAGAAAGCAGCGCCCCGCCTTGCAGGCGGAGCGCAATTGAGGCTTGATTACTCGGCCTGGCGACGAGACCAGATGAGGGTGAACTCACCTTCGCCTTCGGCTTCGACGAGGGAGGCGTAGATGGGAGCCGGAAGGCTTGGATCGTCGAGCTTGACCGAGAGATAGTCGCGGCCGGTGCTTGAGGTCTTTTTCCACCCGGCGCCGATCTCGATCTGGCCCGCAAAGACGCGGTAATCGGGAGCCTTGTCGTTTTCCTTCTCGGCGGGAGCGATCTGCGCCTTGACGTTCAAGGTCAGAGTGCGGACGGCGCCGGTGTAGCGATCGCCGGATTTGGTGAAGTTGCCGATCGTAGCCATAAGAGGTCTCCTTGATGACCGGGCCGCGCCCATCGCGGCCTCGATGATGTGGCAGGGCACGGGAACCGTTGGACTTGCAGCCAAGGGCCCGAAGCAACGCGAAGGATGGCGGCACTTTAGTGTTTTGTTTCGCGATGGAAAGTCCAGAGGAAGTTCTGGACGCCGGAAAACACGACAGGACCGGCATTGCGAGACCAGCGGAGGCGCAGCCGGTTTTCGGGCTTCACGCGTCCTTCGAGGC
>JBAVVQ010000057.1:0-2729 GCA_049697375.1 Rhodomicrobium sp. | reverse complement strand
GACGATGCGATCGTGGTGGTGGAGAACGTCGAGCGCGTCATGGAGGAGCATCCCGAGCTTTCTCCTGCCGACGCCACAAAACTGGCGATGCGCGAGATCACAGCGCCGATCATAGCCATTACGCTCGTGCTCTTGTCGGTTTTCGTGCCGGTTGCCTTCATACCCTGCATCTCGGGCGAATTGTTTCGCCAGTTCGCGGTGACGGTTGCGGTTGCGATGTTCCTGTCCGCGATCAACGCGCTCACGCTCTCGCCCGCGCTCTGCGCCATCCTCTTGAAGCCGCATCACGGACCAAGACGCGGCATCATCGGATGGGTGATGCGCTCCATCGACTACATCCGCGATGCTTATGGCAGTGCCGTGGCGCGGCTCGTCCGCATTTCGATCATCGGGCTTGTTTTCGTCGCAGCCTCCATGATTGGCGTAGTGGGGCTTTCAAAAATCACGCCCACGGGCTTCCTCCCCGAGGACGATCAGGGCGCGTTCTTCGTCGTGACGCAGCTTCCGGGCGGCGCATCCATCGCCCGCACCTCGGACGTCGTGCAAAAGGCCGAAGAGATCCTGGCGAAGGAACATTCGATTGCGGACTACACCTCGATCATCGGCCTGAACTTCATCGACAACTATTCCCAGTCGAACTCGGCCTTCTTTGTTGTGACGTTGAAGCCGTTCGAGGAGCGCCGCGGTGAGGCAGAAAGCGCGAACGCCATCATCGCGCGGCTGAACACGCAGTTCCGCGAGATTCAGGGCGGCACTGTCGTGCCCCTGCCTCCTCCGCCGATCATCGGCCTCGGCACGGGTGGCGGCTTCACCTATGTTCTGAAGGACTTGAAGGGCGGCGATCCGAAGGCGCTCGCCCAAGTGCTGCGTGGCCTGCTTGTCGCCGCGAACCAGGATCCAAAGCTGAACCGCGTGTTCAGCACCTTCTCGGCAACGGACCCGTCCATCTATCTCGATATCGACCGCGACAAGGCGCAGATCCTCGGCGTGCCGCTGAGCGCCGTCTTCCAGGCACTGCAGGCGTCTCTTGGCGGCTATTATGTCAACGACATGAACCTCTTCGGCCGCACCTGGCAGGTTCAGGTCCAGGCCGAAGCCTCCGACCGGTCCGGCATCGACGACATCTATCGCATCAACGTCCGCAATAACGAAGGCAAGATGATCCCGCTGCGCAGTCTCGTCGAGCCGCGCGTCATCGTCGGGCCGCCTTCGCTGATCCGCTACAACAATAAGCGAGCCGTCACGGTGCAGGGCACGCCTGCCCAGGGCGTCTCCTCGGGGCAGGCGCTAGCCGCAATGGAGCAAGTGGCCGCAAAAACGCTGCCGCAGGGCTTCGCAGGCGAATGGACGGATACCGCGTTCCAGGAGAAGCGCGCCGAAGGCAAGACCGCCATCATCCTCGGCTTCGCGTTCCTGTTCGCCTTTCTGTTCCTTGTCGCGCTGTATGAGAGCTGGATCATCCCGGTGCCGGTTCTGCTTTCGGTGTCCGTGGGCGTGCTCGGGGCATTCGCCGCGATCCTATTTGGCGGGCTCACCCTCGATCTTTACGCGCAGATCGGCATGGTGGTTCTCATCGGACTTGCGGCGAAGAACGCGATCCTGATCGTCGAATTCGCGAAGGAGAAGCGCGAGCACGGCGAGCCGCTACTCCAGAGCGCGATCGAAGGCGCACGCTTGCGCTTCCGCCCGGTGATGATGACGTCTCTCGCGTTCATCCTGGGTCTTTATCCGCTGGTCGTCGCGGAGGGCGCTTCCCAGCTCGCGCGGCGCAACGTGGGAACGCCGGTTTTCGGCGGCATGATTCTCGCGTCGTTCATCGGCATCTTCGCGATTCCGCCGCTCTATGTGACGTTCCAATGGATCGCGGAGAAGCTCAGAAGAGGTCCGGCGAAAGAATCGAAATCTCAGGAGAAGGCCAAGGACGCGCATGCGCCCGAGCGGTTCTCGCCAGGGGCCGCGGAGTAGACACATAGCGCCGGCTGAGCGCCGCACGGCGCCAAGTCCGGCGATCTGTGTAAACGGATCGTTGCAGCGCGGGGCTGCGCTATGATGTTTACCGCTTCGTGGTTAACAGGGGCTCGCCGGAATTATTTCCGGTCATGAGTTTGGTTAGCATCTGGTTCACGTGACGCGAAACGGAGGAGCGCCGCGCCTTCTGCCGGAAGGGGACAAATGAATATAAGCCATTGAGAACGCCAGATTTTTTATGGTTAAAGGTTTGGCCATTAAATTAAATTTAATGCGGGAATTTTTTCATTTACTGGGACGCGCAAAAGTCCGTTAAATATGTTTGAGCATCGAGAATTAACGCTTGCGCACGGCGGAAAATCGGCGGCGCAGGCGGCGGCGATGGCGTCCCATTCTGTAATTTTTCCTTGAAATATCAGCGGCTTGAGCGGACCAGACCTCTCGTTAACCTGTCGGCAAGGCGATTTCGCCGAAGATCTTTCAGGTGACGCAAAGAAGACGAAAGCGTAAGGGACAAGTCGACAAACAGATGCTCGTCATACCCAGGATGCATACAAAATGACTCATGTCGCCCGCGTCCCATTAAACGCACGACGCCCTAAGGCGCCGGTACAAACCTGCTTCGAAATGATTCGCGGCGCTTTACTCATGATGTCACTGTTCATGGCGTCATTCGGCGTAGCATTTGCAGGAGGGAGAGGGCCTGCCGTACTGATCAGCGAGGTTTACGGAGTCGCCGCGCCTTCGGGCCACTATCAGCA
>JBAVVQ010000056.1:0-1713 GCA_049697375.1 Rhodomicrobium sp. | reverse complement strand
GCTTGGCGTCGAGAAAAGCGCGACCGAAGAGGATATTCGCAAGACTTACAAGAAGCTCGCGAAGAAGCACCACCCTGACCTCAATCCGGGCGACAAGGAGGCCGAGGAGCGGTTCAAGAACATCTCCGCAGCTTACGCGCTCCTGAACGATCCCGAAAAGCGCCGCGCGTTCGATGCTGGCGAGATTGACGAGATGGGCCAGCCGAAGCCCGAGCGCCGGTTCTATCGTGACTACGCGGATGCGGGCGCGGGCTACCGCTACGAGCGCCCCGAGGATATGGGCGATCTTGGCGACCTCTTTGGCGATCTGTTCAGCCGGCGCGCCCAAGGCGGCGAAGGCGCTCGCCCACAGTTCCGCATGCGCGGCGCCGACGTGAACTACACGCTCCCAATTGACTTTCTCGAAGCCGTCAATGGCGGCAAGAAGCGCGTCGACATGCCGGAGGGCAAGACGCTCGATATTTCTATCCCTGCCGGTGTCCGCGACGAGCAGCTCATCCGGCTCAAAGGGCAAGGCATGCCCGGCATCGGCGGCGGTCCTGCGGGCGATGCGCTCATCACGGTGATGGTGAGGCCGCATCCGGTTTTTCACCGCGACGGAAACGATATCAAGTCGGTGGCGCCCATCACGTTGAGCGAGGCCCTGAACGGCGGATCGGTCCAGGTTGACACGATAACCGGGCCGGTGAACCTGAAAATCCCGAAGCATTCGAACACCGGGCGCGTTCTTCGGCTTCGCGGCAAAGGCGTGCAGGGCCACCCGAAGGGCGATCAGCTCGTGGAATTGCAAGTGATGATGCCGCCGCATCCCGATGCGGCGCTTGAAACCGCTATTGCGGACTGGGAGCGCGAGCATCCCTATAATCCGCGGCATGGAGACGGCAATAGATGATGATTACCGAGACGGAAGTCGTCGCGCGCTTTACGCAGCTCAACGCACAAGTGCTCGAACATTGGATCGCGGTCGGCTGGCTGAAGCCGCATCGCGAAAATGAAGGCTTTCTCTTCGACGACGCCGATATCGCCCGGACCAACCTGTTGTGCGACCTTTGCTACGACATGGACCTTGGGGACGAAGAGATGGCGATGGTGCTGTCGCTCATGGACCAGCTCAACGGCGCGCGCAGTCTCTTGCGGGCTATGACGGCGGCTGTTCATAATCAGCCGAACGAGATCAGAGAGGCGATCCTGGCCAGGGTCCGGTTCCATCTTGCGCCGTCCAATCCGGATCGGAATTGAACGGCTTCGGACCCGGAAATCGCCTTGGGAACCGGTTTGGCGCGAGGCGCCAACGGTGAAAACCCGATGGAAGGAGCCATTCATTCGAGCCTTGGATGAGCTTGCGCTTGCATTTGCGTGGCCGTTGCCTGGGCCACGATCTTAGGAAAAAGCGCCTTGCCGAGATGTTAACGCCATTAAGACATTGATATTGAATAGAAAAAATACAGGGAGCGCGGCGTGCGTGAGTTCAGGAAGCGCGCTTTCAAGGTTAAACGCGGAAGCTCAAATATATTTGACGGACTTTTGCGCGTCCCAGTAAATGAAAAAATTCCGGCATTAAATTCTATCCTGATTACGCACTTGCGTCAGCCGGATTGGGTATGCTATGGAACAAAACAAGAACAACTGATTTGCAACGGGTTTCCCATGCCGCGCAACAAAGTTCAATTTCAGAAGGGTATGAGCGAGGCCCAGTTCGATAAGCTGTATGGG
>JBAVVQ010000055.1:0-2593 GCA_049697375.1 Rhodomicrobium sp. | reverse complement strand
CTGGCTGCGCGAGAGCTTGGTTTTGAAGACGATGGCCCCGCGCCGGTCGAGGCCAATCAGGTGGAAAACGTTTTTGCCGATGTCGATGCCGATCACCGCAATCGATGGTCCGGACTTCGCTGCCTTGGTTTGCGCTGGCATGGGTGGCTCCTGGGCTCCGATTACCCCGCTCATCGCGGGATATGGGGAACACCGCCGGTCCATCCCATTAGCTGACTCTTTTGTCTTTTTTGCCCGGCCGCAAAGCGCGAAGTCAGGCGATGCCCTGCAGTTCATCGCCATCGAAGACCTGTCGCTGACTTGCACCGTGCTGCTGTATGCGGTTGCCGGGCGCGAGCGCTCGGCCGTGGCCAACGGCTTGATCCACCTGCTCCGCAGCGCGGACTGGTTCCGCCTGCTCCCATTCAGGCCAGAACCCGCAAAGCCGCTCAGCCTAAGCCACTAATAGCCAAGGACTTCTCGGCGGCCGGCAGGTCGGCATAGCCGCTAGGCATTATCTTGGGAGCCAATTGGCATTTCTGCTTCACACGCCGCGCTGCTATCCTAAGCGGCAGTTGCCGTAAGCCTACAGGCGCGCCGTTTTAAGTCTAACTGGCAAGCGCAATCATGAGATACACAATCGCCACCCGCAAAAAGCTCGCCGGGAGCTTTCTTAGGCCCCTCATCATAAGCGTAATCAGCTTCCTGACGCTTGTGGATCTGTTCGCAGCACAGGCCATCCTGCCTGCTCTTGCAGCGTCCTATAAAGTGAGCCCCGCCGCTATGGCCTTCGCCATAAACGCCAGTACCTTCGGCATGGCGGCAGCGGGGATACCGCTTGCGGTCTGCGATTATGCGGGCTATGCGCCCTTCGACTTTGGCTACCGCCGCTGCCCGGGCGAACAGCTTACCGTCGCGGTGTTCTCAGATTTCTTGCGGAAGGTTTGGGCCGATAAGATCGAGTTCGAAATTCTAAGCGAGCCAAACCTGGCAAAGATTCCTTTTGGACCTGCCAACATCATCGATGACAATATCGGGTTCCGGCGAGGAGCCTAGCGCCGGAAAGCAGCGGCAGCGCCGTGTTCGCCGGCGATGTGAAGCCGCTCTTAACTAGCGCTAAACCATAAAGAAAAGATTGAGTAAGTCTTGCTGTAACAGAAGGCAGTTTAGCGGATCATCGGCTTAGGCTGCTGAGGAGATGGCCACGACGAGGCTTTTCGGCGCGAAGGATTATACCGCCGCTCTTGCGGCCATGCGTGCAAGCGCTTTTGCGGAGGTGCAGTCATGAGCGCGGCAGTTTCGGAGCCAACCGGTGAGCAACACACCTCGAAGGTCACTGCGGCGGAGCCAGCGGCCATTCATAATCCTCATCGTGTTTCGAGAGCCCGGCTCTTTCTTCGCGCTCTGGGAATTTCATTCATCAGCGTTCTGAGCGTGCTCGTGGCGCTTTACGCCTTTACAGCGTTGCCTCAAGTTCAAGATGTTTTGCTCGATGCCCGAGCTTATTGGGTTCAGGAGGCCATTTATTGGAGCTTCTTCTATCTGATTGGGATCCTTGTTTGGGCATTGCCGCTCGTATTTGCGGCGCGACTAATGCTGCTCCAGCATTTCGCCTTAATCGGTATCGATTGCGAGGATAGATTTAAGTTTTATGTTTTTGTCTTCCCTCGCTTTTTTGCGATCTTTGCTTTTGCCGCAGTCTTATCGGGCATGATTTCGGCGTCGGGAACCCTTCCGATGCCTATGAATGGGAACGCGCACGAGGTGGTTCTCAGGAAATTATTGACATTCCATCTAATCGCGCTGTGTCTTGCGACTGCCTTTATCATCGTTCTGATCATTCTGCGCAATGTATTCATCAGCTATTACAGGCGGCGGATGGAGGTTATTGAGCAGAGAAAACCAGGGGCTTTGCAAAAATCGCTAGCCCAAATTGAGAATCTCGCGGGCAGGCCCGGTCAAAACCGGGACGGGAAGAGCCTCCGCCTGACCGGGCCAAAGCCTGAATTTCTTACCGAAGCGACGTGGATCGCAGCCCAGCGGGCTAAGCTCTTCATGTGGCTGTATATGCTCTACCTCAGTGGAATATTGACTGCTCTCGTAGCGATCCATTTCCTTTCCTATTCGGATACGCTGAGCCATTGGTTTACAGCACCGGATATGTCCTCTTATTTTAAGCTACACTCGGCGTGGCTTTTTATAGCCGATAGCCTTTCTCTAAACCGCGCTCCGTTGCTGCTCGTTTTGCTTGGCGCTTGGGTGCCATTCGTCACAATTTTGGCGCTTCTATCCAAACGCCACCAGTTTCCGTTCATCGTTTCCTTCATTGCCGCAGGCGTTTTCTTTTCGTTGTTCGTTGGCGATGGTCACGATGCGCGGATCATCGAATTATCGAGCGAACAGCGGGCAGCTTTGAAGCCCGCTACCTTTGCTGAAGCTCTTCAGTATTGGAAGGTTTCCAGCGGCTGGAATGCGAAAGGGTGCGAGCAGCTTCCGGCACGCGCGCCGGACCTCGCCAGCTGCCCGCGTCCGATCCTCGTTGCCGCTGAAGGCGGCGGCAGCCGCGCGGCCTTCTTCTTGGCGAGTTTCCTCGGCGCGCTGGAGGATGAAAGTC
>JBAVVQ010000054.1:0-1636 GCA_049697375.1 Rhodomicrobium sp. | reverse complement strand
ACAGCGCCGAGCCGTGAGTGCGGGGTATGACGTGAACTTGGCAATCGATGGGCCGCACCGTCTTCAGATCGCGCCCGTCGATGCGCTTGCCGGTCTTGAGGATGCCCGTCCGAACGACGTTCTTTTCAATTTCCTTGAACGCGTCCGCGAGCTTGACCTTGTCGGCTGACGAGGGCTGCTCCGGCATAAGCTCCGCGACAGCCTTGGCTTTCGCCTCGCCGACCTTCGCGTTGCGCTCCTGCTTGCCCGGGATCTGGAAGGCCTTCTTGAGGTCCCTTTCCACAAGCTTCTTGACCTTAGCCTCGTACTCGTTCTTCGGGTCCGGCAGAACCCATGGCTCTTTCGCGGCCTGTTCGGCAAGGCCGATAATGGCGTCGATAACAGGGCGGTACGCCTCCTGTCCGAAGGTCACGGCGCCGAGCATCACCTCCTCGGAAAGCTCCTTCGCCTCCGACTCGACCATGAGAACGGCGTCCCCCGTGCCCGCAACCACGAGATCGAGCTCGGTCGTTTTCATCTGTTCCGATGTGGGGTTCAGGATGAATTGGCCGTGCGCATAGCCAACCCTCGAAGCGCCGATCGGCCCAAGGAATGGCATGCCCGACAGCGTCAGCGCCGCCGAAGCCGCCACCAGGGCCACGACGTCCGGGTCGCTCTCCATGTCGTGGGACAGCACCGTTACGATGACCTGCGTCTCATTCTTGAACCCCGGTGCAAAAAGCGGCCGGATCGGCCGGTCGATGAGCCGGGAAACGAGCGTTTCACGCTCCGTGGGCCGGCCTTCGCGCTTAAAATAACCGCCCGGAATTTTGCCTGCGGCGTAAGCCTTTTCCTGATAATTCACGGTGAGGGGGAAGAAGTCCTTGGTAGGGTCGGCCTCGCGTTCACCGACAACGGTTGCAAGCACCGAAGTCTCCCCATATTGCGCGAGCACTGCGGCGTCGGCTTGCCGCGCTATGCGCCCTGTCTCCAGCTTGAGAGTACGGCCACCCCATTCGACTTCTTCACGATAAATCTCGAACATCTTTGTTATTCCAACAGCTTTAGCCGGAGGCCTGTCCCCCGGCTCGTCTTTGCGTCCATTGTTTGCGCGCCCGTCACACTTAGCGCAGAATCCCCCGCGCTTCTAGTGAAGAAAATAGAGCATTCGCCGCGCTCCACTGGAAAGCTTGAATGGCTTCCGGCCTAGCTTCTGCTCTGTTCCGCTGCCCCTGCCGGGCTGCACTCAAGCTTGCGTCATCCCCGAGCCGCCACGGCCCGCCATCTTCTGGCGTTTGGGTTTCGAACCCAGGCCGCACGGGTCATCCGCGCCTTCGTGGCTCACGTAAACGGATTGTTGCCAGCCGAGGCTGCGCCATAATGTTTACCGCTTTGTGGTTAACGGATGCGCGCCCGGAATTATTTCCGGTCATGATTTGGTTAGCATTGGTTTACTGGGCGCGAAGCAGACGAGCGCCGCGCCTTCGGCCGGGGAGGCGCAATCTGCTCTAACGTATTGAAAAAGCGAGATATTTTATCCTTAACAAATTACCCATTAAATTTAATTCCTGATTACGCATAAAGCTCAGCCAATTTCAGCAGTTTGTACGGCATAGGAGCTGTCCTGAGCGAGACATAGGCGAGCCTGTCGATGAGG
>JBAVVQ010000053.1:0-2368 GCA_049697375.1 Rhodomicrobium sp. | reverse complement strand
CGAGGCTTCCTTAATGGCCGTCAGCTCAGGCTTCCAGCTCGTCTTATGGCTCCCACATGACGCAGCCAATGGTTGAGGCCGGCCGCAAAACCGGAACTTCAAAGCCGCCAACCGCCGGATTTAGGATCAATGGAGAAAACGCCTGCCGTCATCGCAAAAGGCCTCGCCGCTACGATGGGACACCGCGGAGGCGCGGCATGCTCATGGATTACTTTTGGACGAGGCGGCAGCGAGCGCAGTGCGGATCATGGCGGACAAGGACTTTGCCCCAAGTTTCCGCATAATGGCGGCGCGATGATTGTCCACGGTACGTTGGCTGATTTTCAAGTCTGCGGCAATATTCTTGCTCGATGTGCCGGCTAGAACGAGTTCGAGGACTTGGCGCTGGCGGGCCGACAGACTTTCGATTTTGGAAGCGGCAATGTTCCGGTCAGCCGATAGATCATAATGCTCATCCGAGAACTTCAAAGCACGCTCGATACATCGAAGTAGCTCGTCCGGCTGAACTGGCTTTTCAAGAAAATCGAAAGCGCCCGCCTTCATTGCCCTTACGGCCATGGAGACATCGCCATAGGCGGTCAGTATGATGACTGGGAGCGAGGACTGCATGACCCCCAAGCGTTCGATCAGCTCCAGGCCGCCTATTCCAGGCATGCGGACATCGGCAACCATGCAACCGGCCCGGTTAGGAGAATAATCCTTCAAGAAGGTGGAAGCATCGGCAAAAATTTCGGCGCGATAGCCGTGCTGCTGCAACATTTCGCGTAGCGCCTCGCGGATGTCTTGGGCATCGTCCACGACGAACACTGTGGAAGCCAAAGCTTTCTGGCTGCCGTTATAGAGTGGTGCCGCTTTAGTATTACTGACGTGGACTTTGCCATCGTCATCTGATGGAAGATGCGTGCGGCCGCTATTATCGAGTATTGCGTTGATATGGCGGATCAAGGTCCGCGGGTTAGCCGGCTTATAGAGGTGGACATGACCTTTGGCAGCAATCTCAAGCAGCGTTGATGCCGAGATATCCCCGGTGAGAAAGATAGCGGGTACTTTACGCGCTGAGGCTGCCTCAATCCTGGCGATGACCTCAAGCCCGTTTGGACCCGGGAGATTATAGTCAGCGATAATCAAGTCCACGCCCTTGGCGCCATCGGAGGCTATAGCGAGGGCTTGAGCACCGTCACGGGCGGTCATCGTGGAGTAACCGCGGCCGTCGAAAAGCAACTTTAGCGTGTCGCGGACTTCCGCGTCGTCTTCGACGATGAGAATGGCCTGCGAACGCCCCGGAGACGGACAAGGGATCCCCTCCCCTCTTGAGGAGCCCGAGGGTTCAAGGGCGGGGACTGGAGCAAGCGCGTGGACCACAGGCACCTCCACCGCAAAGACCGAGCCCCGGCCAACGCGCGAGCGGACGCTGATCGGCGCTTCGAGCAACTCGCCAAGGCGCTGGACGATCGCAAGACCAAGGCCAAGTCCCTTTGCGCGTTTGCCGGCATGGTTCTCCAATTGATGAAACTCTTTGAAGATCGCGCTGAGTTCGGTTTCCGGGATGCCGGTGCCGGTGTCCCAGACTTCGATGCTTAACCGGCTCCCGCGCCGCCGGCAGCCGAGGAGGACCTTGCCGCGGCTCGTATATTTCGTGGCGTTGGCGATCATGTTGCGGAGGATCTGCTCCAACAGGCGCGGATCGCTATGCACCGTCAGACTGCAGGGCACAACGCGCAGTTTCAGGCCTTCGTTCAAGGCGTGAATTTCGAACTCGCCATGCAATTGCTGAAGAAGATCGTTGATGGAAAAGTCGCTCAGCTTCGGCTGCACCACGCCCGCCTCCAGCTGGTTGATGTCGAGAAGCTTGTCAAGCAGGCCCGACATCGCAACGACCGTATTATCGAGGTGTTTAATCAGCTTCGAGGTGGCCGGATCTGAGGCGTCGTCGGCGAGCATGCCTTGTAACAAGCTCATGGTCTGAAGCGGCTGGCGCAAATCGTGGCTGGCGGTCGCAAGAAAGCGGGACTTTCCTAAGTTGGCGCGCTCGGCCTCCTCCTTGGCGGCGGCAAGGGCCTCGGACTTGGCCTTCGCATCGGTGACATCGTCGAGAGAAACCAGTATTTTTCGGCGGTCCGAGAGATCAATGATCTCGCAGGCGCTGGCAAGCAAGGTGCGCGGCCCGAGACCTGGCAGATTGACCTGAACCTCATGGTTCTCGATCGCAATGCCCGTACTGACCGACGCCAGGAAATTTGTCCACGGCGCTTCTTGGAGAAGCCGTCCAAGCGGTTTGCCGATGCTCTTTTCCGGGTTCAGATCGAAAACTCTAAAAAACGATGCGCTCGCAGAGACGATCTGCAGATCCTCATCCAGCACAACGAGC
>JBAVVQ010000052.1:0-6802 GCA_049697375.1 Rhodomicrobium sp. | reverse complement strand
GCTCAGCCGCACAACGTATTTCTTAACGGCGATCTTGTTTCCGGCCACGAATCACCCCCATCGCTGCTTTGAGGCGACAGAGATTCAGAACTAGCCATCAAAATCAATGACGGAGGCCACTAGTGTTGTCGAGGCCAGAAGCGGATTTGATGAAGATCAAAATCCCCACAGTCCTGAGGGAACATTGAGGGTTCCGGAGCGGTTCTGCTTTGATCCTGATCAAAGCACTATCCGAGATTCTTGCAGCGCCGGCAGGCGCTTGCGAGCCCTGTCCTCGTCGAAGCTCGCTGGGCTCCAAGGCTCTGTGTAAATAGCTACTTTTCTTTCTAATAGAAAGTTTTCTCTCTGAGAGATCGTTATCAAAAAGTATAAGGTTTGCTGGGGATAGCTTTGCCCCGGATTTGGCGGAGAGGGAGGGATTCGAACCCTCGAGACGGTATCCCGCCTACACACTTTCCAGGCGTGCGCCTTCAACCACTCGGCCACCTCTCCGATCGCGCTTTTGGCGCGGGACTGCACTATACCGAACCGCGACGCGGCTGCAAGACATTGTGCCGTTTCATGACGAGGATACTCCTTGGATTGCACAACCTCTTGCCGTGAGCGGTGAAGCGACGAGCGATTGGGCATTTCTCCTCTTGCTTGCCGAAAGCGACTTACTACTTCTGATGAGGATTTTCAGGGCGACCGGTCTCTGCTAGCTTCGCGGAGTTTTAATCGAGTCGTGAAATGAAAAAGACAAATTAGGGTTGCATCACGTTTCCAGCCGCAGTCACCACCCCGGATAGCAGGATATGAACGTGAGAGTTTCAGGCAGTTACGCCGCCGCATTTTGGGCGGTAGTCATCGGCTGGTTGATATTCGCCTCGCCTTGGCTGTCGGGCTCGGTCACAATTCCCTATGATGCAAAGGCTCATTTTCAGTCCCAGCTGCAGTTTCTGGCAAGTGCGCTACACAGCGGTCAATCCCCCTTCTGGACTCACAACGTCTTCGGGGGGTCTCCTCAAATTGCCGATCCGCAATCGTTGATCTTCTCTCCCGCATTCCTTTTGGCCTATTTCGAACCCGAGCCGAGTTTCAGGCAGCTCGATCTTTATTGCTTCCTGCTCCTTGGGCTCACGGCTTTCTCTGTCCTTATGCTGTTCAAGGATAAGGGCTGGCACCCCGCGGGAGCCGCCGTCGCCGCGCTTGCGGTCGCTTTTGGCGGATCATCAATCTGGCGGATTCAGCACATCAAGCAGATTGAAGCGTTCGCCTTTTCCATGCTCTGCCTCTGGTTGCTCTCTCGCGCGCTCGAACGAAAGTCCATACTTTATGGGGTTCTGGCTGGACTTGCCGCTGGCATCATGGTGATCGAGCCTGGGCAGATTGCGCTGCTTGCCTGCTACGTACTTGCTGGCTACACGATCTATTATTGGCTGAGCGCGCCTCGATTTTGGCTTTCTGTAAAGCAAACGCTTGCGCCGCTTCTAGCAGGAGGTGTGATCGCAACGGTTTTGGCGGCAGGGCCGATCGCCTTGACGTTTCTCTTCGTCGAGGCTTCGAACCGTCCCGAGATCGCTTTTACAGAGGCGGGGAGGGGATCTCTGCATCCCGCTTCACTTTTGACCGCTGTCGTTCCCGATCTCTATGGGGTCCATTCGATGCTTCCTTACTGGGGGCCCGGAAGTATCGAATGGAACGCCGACTGGCTTTCGATGACCGAAAATATGAGCCAGATTTACATAGGCGCACTGCCGATCCTCCTCCTTCTCGTAGCTGGCTTCCTAAGGGGCGGCATTTTTGCCCGCGATATTCGGTTCTTTACAATCGCGGTCACCGCCTTGTTCCTCTTTGCCCTGGGCCGCTACACAGGGTTCTTTACGCTCGCTTATGATTATTTTCCGGGCGTCGATTTCTTTCGCAGGCCTGCCGACGCCACGTACGCGCTCGGCGGAATGACCTCAATATTATGCGGCTATCTTTTGCATCGCTTTCTGTCGGATAGCGAGCCGACGAGCCGGCAAAAACTCGTAGCCGCCGTCATCCTGGCCCTCATCTTCACGATAAGCCTCGGAGTCGCCGCGGCTCATTCACACTTCTACATCGCGGTCGAACCGGTGTTGCTTTCGATCGGGATTTTCACTGTCGGCTGGCTTAGCCTCGTTTTAGCCAGGCGTTATTCGACCCAACATGGGACGCTGGCTCTTGCGCTACTCGCTGCGTTCACGACCGCCGATCTTGCCATAAACAACGGGCCAAACCGGTCGACGGCGCAGAAGCCCTCCGACTACGATGAGATGCGCGCCGATACGAAGAATGAGACGGTCGCTTTCATCAAGAACCATCTTACGAGCCCCCCGCATTCGCCGCGCCGCGATAGGGTGGAGATGGTTGGGCTCGGCTTCGAGTGGCCCAACATCGGTCTCATTCACGGCTTCGATCATACGATGGGATATAATCCGCTTCGGCTTGCCGAGGTGGCGGACGGCATGGGCGCCCCGGAAACGGTTGCTGACGCTTTCCAGCGAAAGTTCTCTCCTTTGTTTCCTTCCTACCGGTCCATGATGGCCGATCTGCTTGGCCTTAGATACATCGCAACCGACCGGCCTGTCGAAAAGATAGACAACGACCTGAAGCCTGGGGACCTCACGCTCGTCGCGCATACGCACAGCACTTACATTTACGAGAATCCGCGCGCGCTTCCTCGCGTGTTGTTCGCCTTCGATTGGCTACCGGCGAATTTCGAGCGGATGGTGAAGGACGGCCATTGGCCATACTTCGATCCGAGACAGATCGTGCTCTTGCGCGGCAAGCAGCCATTGATGAGCACCCTTCAGCCAAGACCCGTTTCTCTGACACAAGCCTCTACGGCTCTTCAAGTCTATGAGAACACGGAAGTGCAGGTGTCGGTGAACACACCGCGAGCCGGTTTCCTCGTGTTGAACGACGTCTGGCATCCCTGGTGGTTCGGCACGGTGGACGGCAAGCCTGCCGACATCTTTCGCGCAAACGTATTGTTCCGCGCCATTCAGGTGCCGGCGGGCAAACACATTGTGCGCTTCGAGTTCAAACCCGTGGAAGGGGCGGTGAAGCAAATCATGGCGCGCCTGACGGGCAAGCCGGTCGAGCCTGCGCCGCCAGCCTGGGAGCCTTGGTTCAGGCCTGAGGCCAGCGCTCCGGCCTTCTCGAAAGTCGCCGGGTAAGCTCCCGGAATTCTGCGCTGGCGAGCCAAGCGTATTCAAGGTACCGCGCGCCTCTTATGGGGTCGCTGCCGTCGTAGTCTCCGCGTACTGCGACGTGGCACATAACGAGAGGCGAGGCGCCCTCAAGGCCCGTAAGCCAATCCGTCCACAGCGCTTTGAAATCGGCATTCTCATTGAAATCGTAGACGCCTGCAAAATCACTGTTCATCCGGTGCTCGCGCTCCCTCGCCAGGTCTTCCAACCGGAAGGTCCCGGTTCTCGCAATGATGGCCGCCTTCAGGCCGCGCCATCGCCGCGGCGCGCAATTGCGAAGGCTGATGCGGCGGGCATCCGCGCCATATCGGTCGGCAAGCGCATCAAGGAGAGCCTCCCTGACGAATGGGAGGAGATGGCAGTGCTGATGGCCATCAACAAAATCGGGTGGGGCCTTCATGCGAGTCTCGAACTGCGAAAGTTGACGGTCGATCTCCTTCCGCAGAAGCTTCCGATCCAGAACCCCCGAATGCGTTCGCATCGTGAGGCCGGTTATTGTCTGACGCGGAAAGACGTCTCCGGCAAAAGGAGACGTAAAGTCGAGATGAAGACCGCGGGAAAGTGGGGCGTCTTTTAAAGGCGCCGCAGCCTCCGGCCAAGCCGGAGACAGCACCATTGCGCTTGTCGACGTTACAACGCCTTCGGCGGAAAGCTTCAGGATCGCGGCATCGACGTCGCCATCCATCGCATAGTCGTCAGCATTGATGATCACACCCTCGGCCATGACAGCATTCCCCCCAAAGCTAGCCTTGCGGCTCAGCGAAAGCCCATAGCTTCGATAGCAAAAATGTCGCGACCGCGACTCCGATAAGAACTGCCGCGAGGGCCGGAAGATAGGCGCGGGGTCCGAACAAATGCAAAGCTTCCGCATAAGCGGCCTGATTGAGGACAAAGCCGGTGGTCGCGACGGCGAAAAAGCGCGTCCGCGCCGAGGCATAACGCTCTGGCGAAAGAGGGAACGTCCATCGGGCATGACCGGCAAAGCTCACAAGAAAGGCCACACAGAACCCGATGACATTGGCAGCCAGCGGTATCAGGCCGAGAAGCTCGACGACAAGAGCAACCACGGCGAGATGCGTGAGGGCGGCTGTGGACCCAACCGCAATAAAGATCGCCATTTGCCTCATTTCACTGGATCGCCGACGCCTCGCGCAGGCGCGCATCTGCCACCAGGGGCGTCGCGTCGTAGACGGGCGCGGCGGCATGGGTGTTGGTTTTCTGCCGGCTGTCCTCGGCGATGATGAAGATTGGGCGCTGCTTCACCTCCTCGAACGTCCGTCCGAGATATTCGGCGATCACGCCCAGCGCTAGAAGCTGAACGCCCGAAAGGAACATCATGCCAACCGACAGCGTAGCCCAGCCCGGCAAATGATCGCCAAGCACGTAATGCTCGAAAAGGAGATAGAATCCATAGAGAAGCGAAAAAACGGAAATAAAGAAGCCCGCCAATGATACGAAGCGGAGCGGTATGACGGTGAAGGAGGTCAAGCCCGTAAAGGCGAGCCTGAAAAGTTGCGTCCACGTGAACTTGGTATGGCCTGCCACGCGGCTTCGGGCCTGAAAGGGTACGAGCACGGTGCGGAACCCGACCCAGGCATAAAGTCCCTTCATGAGACGGTTTCGTTCGGGAAGGGCGTTGATCGCGTCGACAACTTTCCGGTCTAGGAGACGGAAGTCTCCGGCGTCGGGCGGGATGACCACCGAGCTGCCTGCTTCCATGAAATGATAGTACATGCTCTTGAAACGGCGCCTGAGCCAGGTTTCAGGACGGTCGCTCTGCACGCCTGCGACGACCTCGTAGCCCTCGCGCCAGCGTTCCAGAAACATCGTGATGAGCGCTGGTGGATGCTGTCCATCCGCGTCCATCAAAATCACGGCGTCACCCGCAGCCATTTTAAGGCCTGCCGATAGCGCTGCCTCCTTACCGAAATTTCGCGAGAGCCGGATGTAGTGGAGGTTGGGATGGCATGAGCATAGGCCCAGCGTGACCTCTCGCGTTCCATCGGCGCTGCCATCGTCGACAACGAGGATCTCATGGGCAAACCCTGTCTTTGAGAGGGCATTAAAGATCGAAGAAAGGACAATGGGCAGCCCCTCGCTTTCGTTATAAGCGGGTACGACCACCGAGATCAGCGTTGGGCGATGTGTATCCATCGAGCACATTCCAAAGGAATTGCATACAATCTAAGCAATGTCCTTAGCTGGTCCCATGCCAGAAGTTAATCAAGACGAGTTTCTCTGCGGCAAAAGCAACGCAGTTTTTTCTAGTCATCGAGCCTCATTGCAGAGAGTTCGATCGTCAGCTTGACCTCTTTGTCGACCGCGAGGCCTGCCACAGATTGAGGACCGACGCCGAAATCGAGTCGATTGATCGTGGCCTGGGCCTTTATCGCAGCTGTCCCCTCCGCAATATCAATCGAGAACGGCAAAGACACGGGCTTCGTCATGCCCTTCAGCGTAAGCCGTCCATTCAAGATGTATTTTCCGTCGCCGTCAGGTTTGGCTCCTCGGGCCGCGAACTCGGCCGTTGGGTAGTGGCCTGGATCGAAGAACTCTGCGGATTGAAGTGTCTGGTCCGCATCTGCGGCGCCCGTAGAAGCGCTTCGCATGTCGAGCAGAACGTGGACCGTGGCCTGATCGGGCATTTCGGGATCAAAATCAATCTCTGTCTTGTAGCTTTTGAAAATGCCTTGCGTGTTATAGCCGCCGCCACTCGCTTCGAAAATGACCTCGCTCTTTTGAGGATTGACGCTCCATTCCATCGCAGCCGCATCCCTCAGGCCCACGAAACTTAAGCCGCTTGCGGCCAAAACCAAAAGCACGGTGTAGTGCGAAGCCGAACGGAGCCAGAAGCGGGGAAGCATCCTGGACATGATTCCATCCCTCAAAACAAAGGCGTGGCGCAAGGCCGCCACCACGTGAATGACAATAAGGAGTAGAAGCACGTTTGCGGTAAATTCATGGACAGCCTTGAAGAAATGGGCGTACTCCTTCTTCTGCTCTGCAGGGAGCTCGCTTAGCCAGGGGATCAACGGAAAAGCGGTCCATCCGAAAAGGACGGACGGCTTGTCCGACGCTGATATCATGGCCCACCCGGAGAGCGGCATCAGGAACAGTGCTGCGTAGAGGGCGAAATGCCAAAGATGCGCCACGACGCGCTCCCGTCTCGGCACAGAAGCCGGCAGGGCGGGTGGAGTATGGAATGAGCGCCAGAGCATCCGCAGCGCTATAAGCGCGAGAATGCTGATCCCGATCGACTTGTGCAGGTTATAAAGCTTGAATTTCTGAACGCCCGAAAAGTCGCCCATCGTCCAAACCAGCGGGAACATGACGAAAATCAGCGCAGCAATCAGCCAATGCAGCGTCTTCGCGACCGCGGTGTAGTCCTTGCGCTTCACGGAGGGGGCTACCACTTGCCCGTGTTCGGCATCGAAGCCCAGGGTTCTTGAGGCGGCAGCGCCCCGCCTTTCTGAAGAAATTCGATCGAGATATTGTCAGGAGAGCGGATAAAGGCCATGCGCCCGTCGCGAGGCGGCCGGTTGATCGTTACCCCTCCATCCATGAGACGCCGGCAGGTCTCATAG
>JBAVVQ010000051.1:0-8417 GCA_049697375.1 Rhodomicrobium sp. | reverse complement strand
CTTCAGAGCAATGGTCTGGAATCGGGCCGAAAGGGCGTCATAGATCAAAAGCTTGCCCGTCAGCGTATCCGGCAATTCGAGGATCACCTTGACAACCTCTACAGCCTGAAGCGTCCCCATCACGCCCGCGACCGGCCCCAAAACTCCTGCCTCTTCGCAATTTGCAACGGCGCCATAGGGAGGCGGCTCGGGAAAATGGCAGCGGTAGCTCGGCAGGGGCCGCCCCGCCTCATCCTTCTCAAAAGCGCGAAAGGTGGAAAGATAGCCGTCGAGTTGTCCAAGCGCCGCGAACACGAGCGGCTTTCGAGCGAAATAGCAGGCGTCGTTCACGAGATAGCGCGTTCTGAAATTGTCCGAACCGTCGGCCACAATGTCGTAATTCGCAATAATGGGCAGAGCATTTTCGGCCGTCAGGCGGAAGGGCATCGCCTCCACGGAAACATGCGGGTTGAGGCTTTGGCAGAGGGCCGCCGCGCGCTCGGCTTTGAGCGCTCCGACATCCGCCGTCTTGAAGGCGATCTGGCGCTGCAGATTATCGACCGAGACCCGGTCATCGTCGATCACGCCGATTTTGCCGACGCCTGCCGCAGCGAGGTACATGACGAGCGGAGACCCAAGCCCCCCCGCGCCGACGACAAGCACGCGCGCAGCCTTCAGGCGCTGCTGGCCCTGCCCTCCGATCTCTTTGACGAGAAGGTGCCGCTTGTAGCGCTTGATCTCGTCCGGCGAGAGGATGGCCCGCTTGGGGGTATCGTCCATATTGCTCGGCTTCTCTTTTCCAGCCCCCTCAATTTAAGAGGAAATGGCGCGTTGGGAAGCCTTTAACCGCGGGCGCGATCCGGCCTACTCAGAGTCACCGTCATCCCGGAAAGGCGGAGCCTTATCCGGGATCGTAACAAATTGAATCGCCTATCCATTTGTGATCCCGGCTCGCGCTTCGCGCGGGCCGGGACGACGAGTCCGGGCGCGATCTGGCTCAAAAGGTGGCGAGAAATTCACTGGAGCCCGGATTCTGGCGCAGAAGGCTGCCCGCCGATGAGATGAGGAGGTCGACATCGTCCTTTGGAATCTTGAAGCGCGTTGGAATCTTCTCAAGCCGCGCGCGGACGGTTGGCTCGCGCATCTGATCGAAGCTCACCTTGGCGACCTGAAGCGAAAGGTTGCGGCAATCCCAGCCATCCGTCGAACCGCGAAGCGAGGCGACTTCGGGCGGCGTCAGTCCGCAGCGGTATTCGATCAGCCGCTCGCGCCACTTTTCCATCTCGGTGACAAAGGCGTCGTAGGCCGCGCGCACATTCGCATCCACCGCCGTGTCGGAGACGGCCTCGATCAACTCCATGAGCTCGGGCGAGTTGGCGTCCTTCGCGAGATCGCCGCCCGGCGGCCGGCCAGCGTCAACCACAATGAACAGAAAGCGCTTCAGATTCACCACCTGACGCGGCGTCAACGGCTGGTAGGGCTTTGTTGCAGCCGCGAGTTCGAGCACGAATCCGCTCAACCCCAGATTGTCGGTCATGCCGCCGTCGAGAAGCTTGACGAATTTGACGTCGGATTTCTCCCGGTATCTCTGAATCGCCGCCGCCGAAGCGCGCAAAATCGCGGCGGCCCCGGGACGATCCGCGGAGTAAATCCAGTCGGGCGGCGTGAACGTGCACTGATCCGCGTAGTTCTCTATGACGATCGGCGCGAAGATGAACGGCACTGCCGCGGAAGCCGCCACGGCCTCGGACAGGGGATAACGGCGCAGATCGCTGCAAAGCGCGCCGAAATTCTCCGTATTGAAGGTGAAGGGCGTGCGGTTGTAGATGTCGGAGGCGTTGATCCAAAGCTGCGGGCGGCCCGGTCTCAACACGTCGTTGAAGGTGGCGCCGTGGAACAGATTTTCATCGAGCCAAGTGGGAAGACCGGAGCGATCGTTCACCCCGCCCTTCGCGAGCAGCACCAGATTCGTCACATTGACGGATGTGCTCAGTGAGGCTTCGGCATCCTGAATGAGGAATCTCTGGCGGAAGCTCGCGAGCGTGTCGCGGCCGTGCAAAGCGAAATAGGCCGCGGTGATAGAACCGCCCGAAACGCCCGATACGAGAGAAACCTGATCGATCAAGGCTGATCGCGATGCGGTTCGGCCGTCGGTCCTTGCGAGTTCCTGCAAGACGCCGAAAGCGAAAGCGCTCGCGCGCGTGCCACCTCCGGAGAAGCTCAAGCCGATCGCGGTTTCCGCGCTTTCCCGGAGAGCCACAGGCCCCGTAGCCGGCTGGGGGGCCGCCAAAGCCTCATCGGTGAGCGCGGAATTGATCGGCGCGTTCCGAAGGCCGAACCCCGCGCACGCCGTAAGCGCGAGCGCGCCTCCCAGACAAGCGACGGATGCCGCCAAGCGCCATGATCGCTGAGCAAATCCCGGTTGTCTGTCCACAATGCTACCCTCTCGCATCGAAAGGCGGCTGCCTGGTCTCATGCCTTTCGGAGCGGCACGGGCCGGCAACAACCGCGTTGATGAGTCGCGCAGGCTTTTGCCGAAAGGATGCAGTTGCCCCACGGACTCGTCAGAAATGTGGCGCTCTTTTGCAAGCCTTGGTTAGGAAACAGCCCTTATGGTGCGCCCTTGTGGAGCGGATTTGACATTTGAGCCTCCGTTCGCCGCAAGCTTTCACTCAAACGCCAAATTCAAAAGCTCCAGGAAATTCATGAAGTTGCTCGTGGTCCATTTGAGTCCGGCATTGTCTATGGGCGCCGCAGGCCGAGGCGAATGCCGCAATCGCGCCACCGCCATTTTTTGGATGTCTCCGTTTTTCCATTCAGCTAGAGTGCGACCGCATGTCTAAACGGTTAACCATGCTTTCTCTTTCCGCGACGCTGCTTCTTGCGTCGCCGCTGACCCTTGCGGAGACTGCATGGGCGGACACCTCCCTTCAGGATGCGATTGCGAGGCTTGCCCCTGAGCAGCAGGCGATGCTCAGAGCGTATGAAAGCGCGCGCGCGGCTTACAACCGCCATGTGGACCAATACTGGCGCCTTACCGAATTGAAGCGAAAGAAGCGAAAGGCGAAGATCGCGGCTGGAAAGGCCGTGACCGTCGAGGATTACGTCAAGGAGCAGCCCCCCGTCTATAAAGGGCCAAAGCGGCCGGACGAGATCATGGCGCTTCTTCCGAAGCCCCAAAAGCCTCCCGTTGAAGCCCACGCGCCGATCCCTGTCGTTGCCGACTTCCTGAGGGAGGCGGATACGATCTACGGCTTCCGGCCAGACCGGGTCAGCGAAGACGATTTCATGATCTATTATGCGCTCGAAGCCATCAGGCTCGATCTCACTCGCGATCAGGTCGTGCGCCTCTACGCGCTGGAAACCGGAGGCATGGGCGCCCACGACCTCCAATCCGGCTATAATCCGAAAACCGGGCACGCCGCGTCGACGGCGCTGGGCTACGCGCAGCTGCTTGCCGCGAATTCGATCGAGCAGGTCCGCAAAGAGGGGCCAGAGTTCGCCGCACGCCTCGACCGGCTCGCCGAAGAGCCAAACGCATCATCCAGCGCGGCGCAGGCTCTCAGGTATAAAGCGGCGTGCGTCCGGCGGATGGCCGCCGATGCGCGCAGGGTCGCCGACAGCTGGCCAGCCCACGTGGCGTATGCAAAGACAGCCAACGGGCTGGGCATGCATGCGCTTAACCTCGATGGAAATGTCGGCCCCTGGATGCAGGTGGTCAAGCTGCGCGGCATCATGGAATACGCCTCCAAAAAGGGGCTCCATCATTTGACGGGCGGCCAGCTTGAGCTGATGAACCTGGCCGGGCCGGGAAGCGGTCTTGAGATGCTGCAGCCGCCCGGCCGCGACATGCCGACGTCGAACTTCTTCGAGCGCGGCGGCTATGAGCGCAATCCGGTGGTGCACGAGAAAACCGGCGCTCAGCTGCTGGTCCGGCTCGATGAGATCATGGACCGGAACGTCCAGAAGACCGGCGCCCAGCAATTCGCCAAAATCTTCGACGGCGTCGCCCGGCGGCTAGCGGCGGGCGGCCAGATTCAGACATCGGCGGAGGCCGCCGCGCCCTCCTTCAACCCTTTCGGCTCCCTCAATCTTTTTGGGTCGAACAGGTGAGTTTCAGCTTCGGCCAAGTCATTAATTCCTCCGCAAAAAGTCCACGATCTTGATTGGGTGAAAATCAACAGGGCCGTGCTAGATTCGCAGTGTGGAGTTTGAGTTACGAGAGGAATTCTTTCGTGATGCCGGCCTCGGCAAGAAGAGGAATCATCTTACACATTTCCACAGAATCAGCCGGCCGATCGAACCGGCGCCTTCAAGTGCTTCCAGAGGATGAAATGGCTAATCGCGCGGGCTGGAGGTTTGGCGCCTCTTTTCTGGTTTTATCTTTGATCATTGGCCCCGCTGCTTTTGCAGCCGCTGAAAACGCCGGCCAGGAAAGTCCCTCGCAAGCAGAGCAGGATTCGAAATCTTATCTTCCGCCCTGGATGCAGGGCCAAGGCGGCGGCGAGAAGGCGGCCGCGCCTGCGAACGCCGCCGCGCCAGCCGCCACGCCGGAAAGCAAATCCGTGGCGGCCACCGACGATAATGCGATGAAGAGGAAGGTGAGAGCGGGCCAAGGACGGAGGTCCCACCGGCACGGATCACCGGCTGACTTTATGGGCGGCTTTGTCGGGTTTTTTGGCCGGTGACCGTTTGCTAGAAGTCGGAGGTAATTCCCTTTTTCTCCCAGTCGCCGTAGCGCGTGGGTTCCGGGCCTTTGCGTCCGCCAAGTTCCTTTTCCAGGACGCTAGCGTCATGCTCTCGTTTGCGGATATCAGCCTCTTCCAAAGCGCGCTTCGCGGCCTCTTGCCTGCGGCGCTCAATCTCGGCTTCGGTCGTCTTTTCCATTCTCGTCCTCATATGCACCCGCTTCCCTGAAGCGGCGCCCCCGCCGCGGAGCGTGGCGAAATCATTTCCAGGCTGCTGAAAACGATCTCGCCCATGGCCTCACGGTGAGCGCGCCGAACCGCGACAAGCTCACCATGAGGCTAAGCCCTTGAAAACACGCGGCCTCATCCTGAGCTTGTCGAAGGATGAAGCCAAGATTTCATGCTTTTCAGCATCCTGCTACGTCGCGAAACGGAAATGCAGGACATCGCCGTCATGCACGGTGTAATCCTTGCCCTCAAGGCGCATCTTCCCGGCCTCTTTCGACCCAGCCTCGCCGCCAAGCGACACAAAATCGCGATAAGCTATGGTTTCCGCTCGAATGAAGCCTTTCTCAAAGTCGGAATGGATCACCCCGGCCGCTCCCGGCGCCGTGGTTCCCCTGGTGATTGTCCAGGCCCGCGTCTCCTTAGGCCCAGCCGTAAAATAGGTAATCAGCCCGAGAAGGCGATAGCCTGCGGCAATCAGGCGATTGAGGCCGGGCTCCTGCAGGCCGAGTTCCTTGAGATAAAGCGTCCGTTCATCCTCGTCCAGATGCGCAAGCTCGGCTTCGATCTTGGCCGAAATAATCACGATTTCCGACTCGGCGCCGCTGAAACGCTCCTCGACCAGCTTCGAGTAGGCGTTGCCTGCCGCCGAGCTTGCCTCGTCCACATTGCAAACGTAGAGCGCGGGCTTGGCGGTCAGAAGCTGCAACTGCCGGAAGGTGCGATGTTCGCTTTCCGGGATTTCGGCGAGCGCCAGGCGCGCCGGCTTGCCCTCGGAAACATATTTCAATGCCGTGTCGATCAGGGCGAGCGTCGCCCTCGCCTCCTTGTCCTGGCCTTTCGCCTTTTTCTCAACGGCGGACCGCCGGCGCTCCAGGCTGTCGAGATCGGCGAGCATAAGCTCGGTCTCGACGGTTTCGGCGTCGGCGACGGGATCGACACGTCCTTCGACATGGGTGACGTCGTCATCCTCGAAGCAGCGCAGCACATAGGCAATCGCGTCGACCTCGCGGATATTGGCGAGGAACTGGTTGCCGAGCCCCTCGCCTTTCGAGGCGCCGCGCACCAGACCGGCGATATCGACAAAGGTCAGCCGGGTCGGAATGGTCGCCTTGGAGCCTGCAATCTTGGCGATTTTTTCGAGCCGGTCGTCAGGAACCGAGACCTCGCCCACATTCGGCTCGATGGTGCAAAAGGGATAGTTCGCCGCTTGCGCCGCCGCCGTCTGCGTCAACGCGTTGAAAAGGGTGGATTTACCGACATTCGGCAATCCAACGATGCCACATTTGAAGCCCATGAGATGTTCCGGGATGTCCCTCTACCTACTTCGCGCCGCCGCGAACGCGCGTTCGAAACCACCTTGTGAAAAAGCTCCCCTGGGATGGCGTTTCCGACAGGGTGTGTATCTCTTCCAGCCGAGGCTCGGAAAGCCGCCGCGGCGCGCGAATGGCGTCCGCCTCCTTCGCACGGTCTTCCGGAGCGACGTCGAAAAGCGGCTCCGTGGCTTGCGCGCGAAACAGCTCGACCTCATGGGCGGCGGCAGCGGCAAGAGCGCCGTCGACGACCGGCTCGAAGACTTGCGGCGCCAGCGATTCTTCCGAAATCGCTCCCCGCTCGGAGTCCTCTTGAGCCGCCAGGGGCTGGACGGGAGCCGCAATCGCCTCGGGAGCCGCGCGCGCTTCATCCGAAGGAACGTCGGCTTTGCCATTGGGTAAAGGCGCGGCCCCTTTCACTTTAGCCACCGGCGCCGAGGGCTTTCGGCCGCGAGCGGCTTCAGCTAAAAAAGCGGCCTCGCTTCCTTCTACGAGCTTGGCCATCCCGCGCGCCACACCTTCCAGCAACGCGGGAAGCCAGTCGCGGTCGGATTTTGCAAAATCCTGCAAGACATAATGGGCGACCAAAGCCCTATCGCCAGGGTGATCGACGCCGAGGCGCACGCGCACATAATCATTGCCGGCATGGGCGGAAATCGATTTCAACCCGTTGTGGCCGGCGTTGCCGCCGCCCTTCTTGACGCGAACGGCGCCGGGCTTCAGGTCGATCTCGTCGTGAATGACAATCACATCGCCAAGCGGCAGCTTATAGAAGCGCATCGCTTCTCCAACCGCGCGCCCGCTCTCATTCATATAGGTGGACGGCTTTAAAAGAATGCACTTCTGGAGGCCGATCTGGCCCTCCGCCGTGTATCCCTGAAAGCGCTTCTTCCAGGGGGCGAAGCCATAGCCCCTCGCGATCTCGTCAACCGCCATAAAGCCGATGTTATGGCGGTTGCCCGAATATTTCTCACCTGGATTGCCCAATCCGACGATCAGTTTCATGATACGCATCTCTCATTATCGATGAACGCGCCGAAGCGGGCTGCAAGATCCATACTAAGCAAACTCCGCCGATCTCGCCAACGGGCGACCCGGCGCTGCTCGCGTCGTGTTCGTCATCCAGGCCTTGCCGAAGCGCGAGCCGGGATCGCCTAAAGGCAGCCGCTCTAACGTGTTACGATCCCGGATAAGGCTTCGCCTTTCCGGGATGACGGCGGCAGCGATTCGTTGGCGCTTGCGGCAAGCCCTGCTCAGTATAGCCGAAACTCGGCTTCATCCTTCGACAGGCTCAGGATGAGGTCGCGTGCTTTCAACGGCTTAGCCTCATGGTGAGCTTGTCGAACCATGAGCTTGTCGCGGTTCGGCAGGATTTCCCCAGGACGCACCAGCCTATTCGCTCTTCTCCTCTTCGGTGGCGGCGGCTTCGGTCTCGGTTTCAGGCCGCGCCGCGGCGGCGCCCGCAATCGTCGCGATGGTGAAGTCGCGGTCGGTGATGGTCGGCGTGATGCCGGCTGGGAGGGGGACTGCCGAAATGTGCACGCCGTCGCCGATGTCGAGGCCCGTAAGATCAATCGTGATCTTTTCGGGAATGGCGTCGGCCGGGCACGAGAATTCAATCGAGTGCCGGACGATGTTCAAGACGCCGCCGCGCTTCAGGCCAGGCGAGGCCTCTTCATTGATGAATTGCACCGGCACCTCAACGTCGATCCGCGACGTGCGGCTGACGCGCAGGAAATCGACATGGATCGGGAAATCGCGGACGGGATCGACCTGAACCTCGCGCGGGATGACGCGCTCTTTCTTGCCGTCCACATCCAGCATATAGACCGTCGAAAGGAAGGAACCGGTCTGATAGTGTTGCCACACATTGCGATATTCGAGCGTCACATTTGAAGGCCCCTGCCCGCCGCCATATACGACGCCGGGGACCATCTTTTGCGCCCTGAGCGCGCGATTGGCGAGTTTGCCAGTTCCTTCGCGCGCGGTTGCTTTGAGTTCTGTAAGCTCCGCCATGTTCTTCTCTGTTGTGTTGAGTGAGCGCGATTGTGCGGCGAACGGCGCGCGAACCTTCGGCACTCGGGGGTGTCTCAAACCCTCTCTATAAGGGCAAGCGCAGCGAAAGACAATAAGGTGGTTCTTTTGTCCAATCGCGCCTTGGCAAGACGTTTCGGGCGCGCCGTCGTCATCCCGGAAGGGCGCAGGCCCTATC
>JBAVVQ010000050.1:0-5575 GCA_049697375.1 Rhodomicrobium sp. | reverse complement strand
AAGCTTCAAAGAAGCCAAATCAACCTCACAACTCTATTGGGATTCACCAAATCATGATGCTTGTCCGCACCTATCTCTCGAATAGTCCGATCGAGGGAGTAGGCATTTATGCTGCTGAGCCCATTAAACCGGGCGATGTAATCTGGCGCCTCGAGCCGAAATTCGATGTCTTCTTTACGCAGTCCGACATCGAAGAACTTCCACCCCACATGCAAGACTTCATCGCACGCTACTCTTATCCACACATGACTAAACCGGGCATTTGGGTGCTGGAATCCGATAATGGCCGCTTCATGAATCACAGCGAGGCGCCAAACACCGATTTCACGCATGTCGAGCAGGGCTTCGCCATCCGCGATATTGCCGCCGGTGAGGAAATCACCTGCAACTATCATGAGTTCGATCCGACCTTCCAAGGATGGTTCCCGTCCTTGGCGAAGGCGGCGAACGGAGAGGCGCACGCTCACCCCTGATCCGGCGTCAATGGAGCTAACGCCGGCGCCCTTTGGATATCCGGCGTTGCTCTCACCCCGTCTTTCGACCGCCGCATCGTGTCGTGGCAAAAAAAGGGATTGGCAAGTAGCGAATCGACCCCTATCTTATAGTCGTGTTGAGCATAAGTGGGCCTGGGCGAAGCCTTGTAAGGTGACGCTCTATTTTTTATGCCCCTGTAATGCTCAAAGTGAGCATAATAGAGGGACGAAGGACCAGATGGCATTCTTGGATAGCGGCGTTCAACCGTTCCGCGGGCGAAGCGCCCATGCTGTTGCTACGCTTGACCTCGACGTCGGCCACGAAGCCGCGCGCCACGACTTCGACGCCGCCTTCGTCCGCGAAGCCATTCGCGAACTAAAGCCGCTCTATGCTCGCGTCGAGCGGGTCATTTCGCCGTTGGAGTGGGCCGGATACGCACCGTACATCAAGGCCATTCGCGACCTTAAGCGCGAAAAGAATGCCGTCATTCTGGCTCATAACTACATGACGCCCGAGGTCTTCCACGGCGTGGGAGACATCCTGGGCGACAGCCTGCAGCTTGCCAAGGAGGCAGCGAAGACGGACGCGGACATCATCGTGCAGTGCGGCGTCCACTTCATGGCCGAGACCTCCAAATTGATGAGCCCGGATAAGACCGTTCTTATCCCGGACCCGAAGGCGGGCTGTTCGCTGGCGTCCTCGATCACTGCGGAAGACGTGCGCGCGCTCCGCGCGGCCTATCCCGGCGTGCCCGTGGTCACTTATGTCAACACGAGCGCGGCGGTGAAGGCCGAGTGCGACATCTGCTGCACGTCGGCCAACGCGGTACAGGTGGTTGAAAGTCTAGGCGCCCCGCGTGTGCTGCTCATTCCCGACCAGTATCTGGCGCGGTATGTCGCGACGCAGACGAAGGTGGAGATCATTTCCTGGCGAGGCAGCTGCGAGGTGCACGAGCGCTTCACGGGCGAAGAGCTTCGGCGCTATCGCGAGAGCGAGCCGGGCTTGAAAATCATCGCGCATCCTGAATGCCCGCCCGATGTCATCGAAACAGCGGATTACACCGGATCGACAAGCGGCATGATCAAATGGGTGAAAGACCACCAGCCGAAGCGCGTTGTGCTCGTCACGGAGTGCTCGATGGCCGACAACGTCGCGGTCGAAGCGCCCAAGACCGAGTTTACGCGGCCCTGTAACCTGTGCCCGCACATGAAGCGGATCACGCTGCCCAAAATCCTAGACAGCCTGCTCTACGGACAAGTTGAGGTGACGGTCGATCCGGTCGTGGCGGTTCGCGCGCGGCAGGCCGTCGAGCGGATGGTGAACCTTACCGCCTGACCTTTCCGACACGGATTGCGCACAAAGGGTAAATCCATGAGCGACCAGCGCACCCAAGAGCCCTTGAAGTTTTGGCGGCCTGGCGGGCCTGACCGCGTTCTTGTGATCGGCGGCGGCTTGGCAGGGCTGTTCACGGCGCTCCGCCTTGCGCCGCTTCCGGTAACGGTGCTGACGCCGAAGCCGCTTGGCCAAGGCGCGTCATCTGTGTGGGCGCAGGGCGGCATCGCCGCCGCAATTGGCGAAGGCGATACGGCAGAGTCACACGCTGCCGATACGATTGCAGCCGGGGCCGGCCTCACCGATCCTGCGATCGCCGAAATCCTGACACGCGAGGGACGGGAGCGGGTCGAAGATTTGCTGCACTACGGCGTGCCATTTGATCGTGAACTTGATGGGAAACTGCGCCTGTCGCGCGAGGCCGCTCACAGCGCGCGCCGCATCGTGAGCGTGCAAGGCGATCGCGCCGGCCGAGCGGTCATGGCCGCTCTCATAACCGCTGTTTCCTCAACGCCCTCGATCTCGGTTTTCGACGCTATGGAAGCCGTCGAGCTGGTTCAGCGGAATGGCCGGATTATCGGCGTTTACGCCAGCCGTACAGGGCAGCCGGGCCGGGCCTCCTTTCTGCCTGCGCGGGCCGTGGTGCTGGCGACGGGTGGGGCCGGCCAGCTCTATGGCGTCACCACCAATCCGAAAGAAGCCAATGGCGGCGGCCTCGGCATGGCGGCGCGGGCTGGCGCTGTGATCGCCGATCCCGAGTTTGTTCAATTCCATCCAACTGCCTTCGATATCGGACAAGACCCGGCTCCGCTCGCTTCCGAAGCAATACGCGGCGATGGCGCACTTCTCATCAACCGCAGCGGGGAACGCTTCATGCTGAAGGCGCACCCGAGCGCCGAACTTGCGCCGCGAGACGTGGTCGCGCGCGCCGTTCATGAGGAAGTGGCCGCCGGACGCGGCGCGTTTCTCGACTGCCGCTCCATCCATCTCGAGGAGGCTTTCCCGACGGCCTATGAAATTTGCGTTAGAGCCGGGATCAACCCCTCGGAGCAGCCCATACCAATTGCGCCCGCCGCTCATTACCATATGGGAGGCGTCCTGACCGATGCGCGCGGCCGCACCACACTTCCCGGCCTGTGGGCTTGCGGCGAGGCTGCCTGCACGGCCGTGCATGGCGCAAACCGGCTTGCCTCGAACTCGCTTCTCGAAGCCGTCGTGTTCGGAGCGCGCGTCGCTGAAGACATCGCAGCCAGTGAGCCCCACTGGCGGGCGCTAGGCGAGGTCGGCGGCGCGCCTGACACAATAAATATCGCACTGGATGATCCAGCGCACGCGTTGCGCCTGGTCAATTGGCTGAGAGAGACCATGGCCGCACAAGTCGGGGTCGAACGGTCGGAAGCATCCTTGCGGGCTGCGCTGTGGTCTCTGCAGGAGATCAAAGCGGGGGCCGCCTCGCCCGCGCTCCAGAATATGGTCACAGGCGCTCTTCTCGTGACCGCCGGCGCCTTCGCTCGTAAGGAAAGCCGGGGAGCGCATTTGCGGCTGGATTATCCTGAAACCGCCGGCGCGAAGCCTTATCACACCTATTTGACGCTCGATCGCGCCTGCGAAATCCTCGCCGATGCGACCGGCGGTTATTTCGGCGAATTTGCCAGCGATGCTCCGCGCAGACACGCTGTGATGTAACCGGGATCTGCGTTACTGTTTGTCAAGGCAACCCATCCTGATCCTTTGAAAGGAAAAAGGGTGGGGTTTGTCTTCACTGCAAAAGAGGCGGTTCATGCAGAACATGGCGGCTCACGTCGAGGCCGGACTGCAATTTCCTGATCATCTTGCGGTCGATACGGTGCGGGCCGCGCTTCTGGAAGACCTTGGGCTTGCGGGCGACATCACGACGAACGCAATCATCTCGCCGGAAGCGACATCGGAAGCGGTGTTTGCCCTTCGCGAAGACGGGTGCATCGCCGGGATGCCTCTGGTAACTGCCGCTTTCCGGGCGCTTGATCCGGAGATCGTTATCGAGCCGCATGTGAAGGAAGGAGACGTCGCGTCGGCCGGGAGCATTGCCGCCCGCATCACCGGAAAGACGCGCGCTATCCTTACGGCGGAACGTGTCGCTCTCAATCTCCTGCAGCATCTCTCCGGTATCGCCACGGCCACCCGCCATTTTGTCGAAGCCGTCGCTGGGACGCACACCCGCATTATCTGTACGCGCAAGACGACGGCGGGTCTTCGCGCTTTCGAGAAATACGCTGTTCGGGCGGGCGGCGGATTTAATCACCGGTTCGGTCTCTTCGATGGAGTCCTCATCAAGGACAATCACATCGCTGCCGCCGGGGGCGTTTCGGCGGCGATCGAAAGGGTTCTCGCCGCAAGCGGTCACCTTGTGAAGATCGAGGTCGAGATCGACACGCTGGATCAACTGGAAGAGGCGCTCCAACATCCTATCGACGCGGTTCTGCTCGACAATATGGCGGTGCCCGAACTGAAAAACGCCGTAGCGCGAGCGAAGACGGTAAGACCGGCGATTTTATGCGAGGCTTCCGGCGGCGTGCGCCTGGTGACGGTGCGTTCAATCGCCGAAACGGGCGTCGATATGATTTCCGTCGGGGGGCTTACCCATTCCGTCAAGAGCCTGGATATTGGGCTCGACTTCTAAAATCCCCTCTGGCAGGCTACTGAAAAACGATATTGCCCATCCTTCGACAAGCTCACCATGAGGGCTAAGCCGTTGAAAACAGGCGACCTCATCCTGAGCCTGTCGAAGGATGAAGCCAAGATTTCATGCTTTTTCAGCAACCCGCTGGCGGATAATCGTCCCTAAGCTGACTGGAAGAATCCTGATGCCGGCTCGATTTTTTCGGCGGCTGGCTCTGATCCGCCGAAGAAGGAGAAGAGCCGCCTCTTGCGCTGGTCCTTCTGTTGCTGCTCCTGCTTTTTCATATATTGCACGAGCGCAAGAAACGGATTCGCAATCGCCCGGTCATCCGCGGCGCCCTTCATGACGCGATAGAGGATCAAGCCGAGCGGGCGGCGCGTCCTGAGCTCGATCGCGGCGATGGCCATTACGGCGATGAAGGGAAACAGCTTTTCCAGCGTTACGGGATCGATGGGCAAGACCTTGGCGCGGTTCTCGATAATCTTTTGCAGCCGTTCCTTCCGCACAAAGAGATAATTGAGAATGCGCTGCCCCTCCTCGGCGATCTGCGCATGGCCAAAGATCCTGGGGTCTTCCAGAAACCGGTCGTAGCGGCGCGAGCCAAGAAATTCGAGCACCGAGATCAAACCTTCGGGCGTTTGAGCCCGCTTCTCGATGGTTTTTGTGATCGGTGGAACGAAATACCGAACGGTTTGCGCCATCAATTCGTCGCCGAATCCGAATGCCTGCCCCATGTTCGAAAAAATATGCGCGCCCTGCGCGCTAGCGATAATCTGAAAGACCCTCATGGCTTTGCCTCGCTCGCTCGACATCGGCCCGAGGCTTCCGCCTCTCGCCTATCCCCCTGGGAAACTCGATGTACACAACGACGCCATTATCCCCGACCAACGAAAGGTGCAGTCGAATCGTAATCCTAATGAAGTGTAAACAGAACTGGCGCAGTGGCGAAGACGGGTAAAGCTCTTCTGCCCCCACAATCAGCTTTATTGATCACTGCTGTTGTATTTGCATCACTAGCATGGAGATCCCCATACGCTAGCATTTGTAACAGTTACAAAGCTTGCGCCGTTGTTTGGAATAGCCGAGTACGCCCCGCGGGAAGTCCTGACC
>JBAVVQ010000049.1:0-2959 GCA_049697375.1 Rhodomicrobium sp. | reverse complement strand
TTCTCGGCGTCGAAATCCGCGTAGGCCTCGCGGATGCGAAGCGCGCTCTCCGGGACTTCGCCAAGGCCGCGCCACTCGAAAGAGGGGCGCAGTTCCAGAACCTCGGCGACAAGCTTCTGCGCTTTCATGTTGCCATCGCGAGTGACGACGCGGACATACTGGATTTCGACGACGTGGCGGCCCTCATTCAGCTGCCGGATCGCCATCAAGGTCGCCTGCATGACATCGAGCGGCTCGAACCCTGCGATCACGACAGGCCGACTATATCTGTTGGCGAAGAATTCGTAAGGCTTGCTGCCGATCACCGAGCTGACATGCGACGGCCCGAGGAAGGCGTCGATGGAGACGCCGCCGCTCTCTTCCGCGTTGCCGAGAATGGCTTTCAGCGAGGCGGGGGTCAGCACATGATTGCAAAAAACCGAGAAATTCTTGAGGCCCTCCGCTTGCGCCTTCCGGATGGCGACCGCCGTGGGCGGCGTTGTGGTCTCGAAGCCGATGGCGAAGAAGACCACCTCGCGGCCCGGGTTCTGGCGCGCAATCTTCAGCGCATCGTCGATGGAATAGACCATGCGGATGTCGGCGCCGTCCGCTTTCGCCTTCAACAGGCTTCGGCGCTTGGAAGCGGGAACGCGCAGCATGTCGCCATAGCTGCAAAGGGTGACGCCGTGCCGTTCGGCAAGTTCAATCGCATTATCGATGCGGCCGACGGGGAGGACACAAACCGGGCAGCCGGGGCCATGCACAAAGTCGACGTTTTCCGGCATCAAATCCTGCACGCCGTAACGGAAGATGGCGTGCGTGTGGCCGCCGCAGAACTCCATCACATGATAGCGGCGCGAGGCGCTTGCCTCGTGGCGGATCGCCTTCGCTAAACCTTGCGCGAGGTCCCGGTCGCGAAACTCATCGACGTACTTCATGACGGAGCGCCCTCGATAATGGCGGCCAGTTCGGCGTTCTCGCCAGCCTCGCGGATCATCTCGAGCGTGCGTTCGGCTTCCTCGGGCGAGACCTTGTGCAGCGCGTATCCGACGTGGATGAGCACGTAGTCCCCCGGCGCTGCCTCGTCGAGGAGCGCGGTGGAGATCTCTTTCTTGACAGGTCCGAGCGCGACGACGGCCGTCTCGGCTTCCTTGTCGATCGACAGAACCTTGGCTGGGAGGGCAAGACACATGAACGTAGCTTTCTAGCACCCAGAAACATGGATTTGAGGAACGTCGCAACCCCTCATCCTGTCCTTCTCCCGCAAGGGGAGAAGGAACGTTGTTGCAAGTGCGGGCATACTCCCTCTCCCCTTGCGGGAGAGGGCTGGGGTGAGGGGGGTAGGAATCCGGAGCGGCGCATGAGTTCTCATCCTGCTAACCCCAGTCCTCGGCAGTGGCGCAGCCCGTAAGCGCGAGCGTTCGCGCCGAGTGGATAAAGCCCGCCCAGGCATCCATCCCTTCGCCGGTCTTGGCTGACACTTTCAGGATCTTGATGCCGGGATTGATCTTGCGCGCGTTGGCGGCAAGAGCATCCACGTCGAAATCGAGATGCGGAAGCAGGTCCACCTTGGTGATCAGGAGCAGGTGCGAACTTCTGACCATGTCGGGGTATTTCAGCGGCTTATCCTCGCCCTCGGTCACGGAGACGAGCACCACGCGATGCTCTTCGCCAAGATCGAACATGGCGGGGCAGACGAGATTGCCGACATTTTCGATGAAGAGCACCGAGCCGAAGGCCGGCCTTAGCTGCTCGAAGGCGTGGCCTGTCATGTGCGCGTCGAGATGGCAGCCCTTGCCGGTGTTGATCTGAAGCGCGGGCGCGCCGGTCGCGCGAATGCGCTCGGCATCCATGGAGGTCTGCTGGTCGCCTTCGATCACGGCCACGGGGAGGGCGCCTTGCAGCCGCTTGATGGTTTCCACGAGGAGCGTGGTTTTGCCCGAGCCTGGGCTTGAGACGAGGTTCAATGCGAGCACGCCCGCCATGTTGAACGTGAGGCGATTGCCGGCGGCGTAGGCGTCGTTCTTCGCGAGCAGGTCCTGCTCGATCCTCACGATGCGGGATCGGCCGTCGTCATGGCTTGGCTCGTGGTCATGATCGTGGCCGTGATGATGATGGTGGTGATCCTCATGGTGATGGTGATGGCCGTGCCCATGATCGTGATCATGCGCGTGCGCGTGATGGTGATGATGGTCGCCCTGCGGCTTCCGTCCGTCGCCGGCCTCGATGCGCGTCTCGTCTTTTCCGCATCCGCAAACCCCGCACATCAGTCCACCTCCAGTTCCTTGATCCGCAGTTCGCCGCCCCCCGCAACCTGCACCTGATAACTGCCGCAGTCGGGGCAGACGCCATTACGCTCCGATATTGTGACGGTTTCTTCGCAAGAGAAGCACCACGCGGAGGCGGTCGTCGTGATGATGTCGAGCTTTGCGTTCTCGGCCAGAGTGCCGCGCGTGGCGGCATCGAAGCAAAAGCGCAGCGCTTCAGGCTCCACGGTGGCGAGCGGCCCGATTTCGAGGCGCACGGTTTTGACCCGCGTGTAAGCGTGCGCCTCGGCTTGCTCTTCAATGATCTGCACCACGCCTCGGCAAAGGGCCATCTCGTGCATCAGTAGATCCTCACATCGGCGCCGTCGCAGGAATGAGCGTGTCGCAGCGATCCGCGCAAGAGCCGCCGCTCCTTCCGGGTGAAAGTCTCACTCGGCCGGCGCGAAAATACGATAGCACCTGACCTTGTCACCGGCCACCTCAACAGCGTGCTCGAGGTATCCCCAGCGCCTTTCTTTACGACCTGGTCCTTGCGCGATGAGCGCCCGTCCTTAATTCAGACTTAGAAAAATTTAAGGGCAGCCGCTGCGCAAAAAATGTTAAGTTTAGCCGGACGAAGCCTGCATAAATGACTCAAACTTGAGAGCGAACTCCGTACCGAATGATGAGCGAGGAAGATACCTGTCCAAATGGCCGTCCAGATTGCGACTTCG
>JBAVVQ010000048.1:0-3745 GCA_049697375.1 Rhodomicrobium sp. | reverse complement strand
ACTCCCTCCGATAGAGACAAGAAGAGGCAAAAGGCCGCCAATCCAGGCGCCCGCGGCAAGAAGGTGAAGTCCTTCCCAGGCGATGGCGGTTAGCGTGGAGGGGGTGCTGACAAGCGCCTGGGCGTGTCCGGCGCCAGCATTGCTAAGGAGGATCAAGCCGCTCAAAAGAAGAAGAAGCGCGGGCCGCGCGCGCTCTTCGGAGCGCTGGTCAGGGCCGGGCCGGAGACCCAACGCAACCGCAACGGCGGCGAGCGACAAAGCGAACCTTAAGAGCCAGATCGCGCCGAAGGATGTCTCAAGGAAAAAGCCTTTGAGTTCGCTGGCATCGAAGAGGCTGGCCGGATCACCGGTCAAATCGACAATTTTCAAGCCGACGGCGACTGCAACGGCGAGGCAAAGCACAACCGCAAGCCCTTCCATCGTCCGTGGAGAGGGCGATCCGCCGCCAGATCCAGCATAAAACGGGAAAAGCGCTCCCCCAAACAGGAGCATGGCGGCAGCCACCTGAATGTAATGTGCGGCCCAGGCGGGGGGCGCCAGTAACGTAGGCCCCTCCATCGTCTAGTGGCTGACGTTGAAGCCAAAACTGCCTTGCGTCTTATGCGTGTCGGCAGACGCCACCGACCAACTGACCCGGTAGTGCCCGGGTTTGAGCTGTTGACCCACTCTGACGACCAGGCTCGATTTTCCCCCGCCATTGGATGGCCGGGACACCGCGACGGCGCCGCCGGGGCCTGTCACGGAAACATGTGAATAGCGTGCTTCGACGCCTTCGGAGAATTCAAGCACGATTGTCGATGGCGAACCGGCGACGGAGCCGCCGACAGATGGCTGTGCGCTCTGCAACAAGGCGTGCGCGTTAGCTGCTTGCGGAACAGACCCTGCCGCCAGCGCCAACAGACCAACGGCTGAACCGGCGACCCGGATGGATGAAAAAGTCATTTCTCTGCCTCAAAGATCGGTTTGCCGATCGTATTTGGAAAGATATCGTCCAGATAGAAGTGAAGCTGGCCGATTACACCAACACCCCGGCCGCTTTCGCGATTAACTGGTATCATAGCCTCCACCCCAAATTGGATCTGTTGGCCAGACCAGATCACGCCTGGATTGATGGTTCCGGTTGTGACTTGAGGACCCGAAAATTGGAGACCGGCGTCACAAAACTTGCCTCCACCAGCGGGATGAGGCGCCGCTAGGGTAATATCTTTCTCAGCAAGTCTCTCTGCGCGCTTGGCGGCTCGGCTTCAGTTCATACAACTCAAGCCATGTGCTTCTTGCATTCCTCGGCGCAGGCAGCGCAGCTGTCAGCGCAAGCTTTACAAATTTCGTGCTCCTTTTCGTGCTTGCGGCATTCTTTCTCGCAGTCGACGCAAGTAGCATGGGCAACCCGAACAAGCGCAGGCAAGTGCTCCGAGTTCGCGGCGGCGAGCCTGGCGATCGCTTCGCAGACCGCCGACATCTGGTAGACGCTTTTCGCGCATTGCGCGAGCGAAGTGTCGCCCTTTGCAAAAATCGCGAGACAGTGGCTCATGCAAAGATCTCCGGAGGAGACGCAATTTCTGGCCGCCTCGCTCAGTTTTGGGTGCTCTAAATGAACGTGAGCCGTATGGCCCTGGCCGTGCTCCTGCGCCAAGGCTGTATCCGCCGCAATCGCCAATGACGCTCCGCCAATGGCTACACCTAAAAGCTCTCTGCGGTTCATAATGCTCCTCCCTTCACTGTGGGCCGGCTTCTGCGTCGATAGAGCTTAGACGCAGATACTACCGGCAGACCTTCACATAGGTGCAGACCTTCTTAAAGTTCACCCACCGGCACTGCTTTTCCATCCGGCAGCGCGGTTCAGCGGCAGTTGAAGTGATGCTGGTTGCGGTTGCGCAAACAACAGCGGCAAAGGCAAAAGCCAGTAAAGCTCGCATGGGTCGACTCCAAGGCAGTAATCCTACTTAGTGCGCGAATACTAAGGGCGTGATTGCAACGAAACGCCAATGGCTGCGCGATGTTTCCCGTCGTTGAGACAACCATCCGTCCAATTGCCTTCGAACGAGCCTGATGCACTTGTCAGTGTCCCTTTTCCATTCGGCTTGCCGTTCACGAACGAGCCTTCATATCGGGCATCGCCAAAGATAAGGACGCCGTGGCCGTTGGGGAGGCTGTCGCCGAACTGGCCGTCATATTGGCCCCCTGGCCAGGTTTGCGATCCGCTCACTTGCCGGCCGCCGCGCCATTGCCCCTCGTCGCGTTCGTAAGTCTTTCCGCCTCGTTGCCACTCGAGCGTGCCCATGCCTTCAGCAAACCGATCCTTGCAACCGCCAGTCCAGCGAATTGTTTCGCCGTTTGTTGGATGCGGGTTCCACACTTTACATCCGTCCCCCGCAACCGCCCAATCGCCGGCGATGGCTTCCGCAATGGAGACCAGAAGAAGCAGCGGGGCCACGATCACGCCCGCGCGTTTAAGAATGTCATTCATTTTCGCATCTCTGCTGGGATTGGGGCGGCAGACCTTTCCTTCAAAAGCGGGGAAATCACCTCATCCAAAGTTGTGCTTGCGTCGAGATCGAAGTCGCGTCCGTCCGAGAGCGTTACTGTCAGTGTTGGGGCGCGCTCTTGGAGGCGCAGCTCCGTCAAAGCTGGCCCCGGCGCGCTGGATAAAAGCAACGTGGCCGCCGATAGGGCGGACCACCTCGATGGTTGTCGTGCAAGAGCGTTCACGGTCAGAATGTGTAGCCGAGAATGATCTTGGACAAGAAGGGCGCGACGAGCTGGTTTCCGTTCATTCTCTGATAGATTGGAATCTCGATATCGCCATAGAGCTTGAGCGTTTGATTGTTGGCGTCGTCCACCACCTTGGTGAAATCCACCCCGGGAGAAATGTAGAGCCGGTCATACCCCGTGTTCTCGGGCTCCGCTGCCGCCCCGCTGTCGGGCTCCCGATGCGAGTAAATGAGCTGAAGCACCGGCGCGATTTTGTCGAACGGCCCCACGTGGTACCAGTTGTTATAGACAATGCCAGCAGCCGCGTCGACTTGCATGCCGGGGATGTAATTGGCGTTGGCTTCCAGCTCCTCGTCCCAGGCGGAGCTTGTGAGAAACGGCTGCTGATATCGGAACTGACCAAAGTACTGCCAGGCATTGTCGCCGGTAATCATGCCGCGCCAAAAGCCGCCAAGGATGAGATCGGTGCTGCCCGTGCCTATCTGATTGTCGCGGTCAAAACCGGGAGCCGTGTAGTTGCCGGTCGGCAATTGGATACCGAAGATGATTCCCTTCGACATGTCGTTCGAGAAGCCGGTGTACATGCCCATGAGCTGGATATCGCCGATAGTGGAGACGGTATACCTTTGGAGATCCGCGGGCACGTCCGGAAAATTGGTGTCGCTCAGGAAGGCGCGGCTGGCGGTCGGGATCCGTATGCCAACGCCCCAGTCGCGGTTGATCGTGTAGTTCGCCCCAACGACTAACCAATTGGTAAGAATGTTTTTGTCGGCGTCGTTTATTGCCGGCGCTTTCGACGTGCCGCTCCAGTTCGTGTTCTGGTTCGAGTAGTCCCACTCCAAATAGACGATGCCGCCGTGATCGCCTTCCTTCGGCAGAAGAGCGCTCGACCCCACGTCAAACACTGCGCAGCCGCAGGCGCAGGCCAGTGCTTGTGCGGGGATAAGCGAGGACAATAGAAGTATGCCGGCGAGACGGCTCATTTTTGCCGTGGCGGGCATTGGATTCAAAAGTGAGAAGCGCATTGCATTGG
>JBAVVQ010000047.1:0-22744 GCA_049697375.1 Rhodomicrobium sp. | reverse complement strand
GTGGATAACCGAAGCGCCATCGCCAACGCGCTTGCCCTCGTAGATCGTGACGTAACGCTGGCCGCCCGCAACCTGAACGGGAGGGCAGCCGTTAGCGGCCGCTGCTTCGATCGGGCCATCCGAATTCGCCCGTGCAGCAGTGAGCATGCTTTCTTCAGTAATAACCGGAGTATACGAGCTTTCCGGCCTGCCGCCATTCGAAGGCGACGCGCAGCCGTTCACCATCGCCGCGAAACAACCGAAGCTTAGCAGTTTGAAGGTTGCCGGTAACAAATCCCTCATTTGCGCCTTCATTTTCGATCACCAAGATTTCGATGGATTAAGGTCGCCGCGACTTTGAGTAGCGTTGCTTTTTTATGGTTCGATGCGCTCATTATGCTACAAGAAGGCATTGGATCTGAACGCGCTTGGGGACCCTAGCCAGCCGAAGAAAGGGCCGCAAGCTTACTCGCTCCCCTTTCCTGCCAAATTTGACCTTTTTGCGGAGTTCCGCACGCCTTTTCTGATTGCCAAGTCTTGGAGATGGCCCCTATGACGACAAAACCACACCTCGATGTGCTGCTCGCCGCGCCAAGGGGATTTTGTGCGGGCGTCGACCGGGCGATCCAGATCGTGGAGATGGCTATCGAGAAGTTTGGGGCGCCTGTCTACGTCCGGCACGAAATCGTGCACAACCGCACCGTGGTTGAGAGCCTGGAAGCGAAAGGAGCGGTCTTCGTCGAGGAGTTGAGCGAGATTCCGAACACCGATGCGCCGGTTATCTTTTCGGCTCATGGGGTCCCGAAATCGGTCCCCGAAGAAGCTGCACAACGCAAGTTCTTCTATCTCGATGCGACCTGCCCGCTCGTATCGAAGGTTCACGTCGAGGCGGAACGGCATTTCGAAGCCGGACTGGAGATCATCCTGATCGGGCATTCGGGACATCCCGAGGTCATCGGCACATTGGGGCAGCTTCCTGAAGGCGCCGTGACGCTCATCGAGAAGGTGCAGGATGTCGAAGCCTTCACGCCCCGCGATCCTTCGAAGCTCGCCTACATAACGCAGACAACGCTGTCGATTGACGACACCATCGAAATGGTGAAGGCGCTGAAACAGCGCTTCCCTCTCATTCAGGGTCCCCATAAGGATGATATCTGCTACGCGACGACGAACCGCCAGCGCGCCGTGAAGGCGATCGCCGCCAAATGCGACGCCATTATTGTTGTCGGCGCTCCCAATAGCTCGAATTCGAAGCGGCTTGTGGAGGTGGCTCACCGATCCGGATGTCCGAGGGCCATGCTCGTGCAAAAAGCCGCGGAAATTCCCTGGGAGAACCTGCAGCACATCAAGGTCCTCGGACTTACCGCCGGCGCCTCCGCCCCGGAAATCCTCGTCGAAGAGATTATCCAGCAGTTCAAAGCGCGCTACGATGTGACGGTCGAGGTGGTAAGGACCGCCACCGAGGATGTGATCTTCAAAATCCCGCGGGCGCTGCAACAGGCTGCGGCGCAGTAAAGCCGTCAGCATGGCGGTTTATACCGAAGTCACAGCCGAAGAGCTGTATGCGTTACTCGAACGCTATGACATTGGTCCCCTCACCGCATTCAAGGGGATCGCGGAAGGCGTCGAGAACAGCAACTACTTTCTCGGCGCCGGCACCAGCCAGTTCATTCTCACCCTCTATGAGAAACGCGTCTCGGCTGAAGACCTCCCCTTCTTTCTCGGCCTCATGGAACACCTCGCTCAAGGCGGAGTTAGGTGTCCCACACCCGTTCATGACCGCGAGGGGCGCGTTCTTCAAACGCTTGCAGGCAAGCCCGCCGCCATCATTACATTCCTGCCGGGATATTCTTTGCAGAAGCCGCAACCGGTGCATTGCCGGGAGTTCGGCGCGACCGTAGCACGGCTCCATGAAGCAGGCTCGAGCTTCCCTTTGGAGAGGGAAAATGCGCTTTCGCTTTCGGGCTGGTCCAAGCTGTTCGCCTCTCTCGGCGGCGCTGCCGACAAGATTGCGCCAGGCACGTCAGCGAGCCTTGCCCGCGCGCTTGAAGCCTTGTCCGAGCAATGGCCGAACCATCTCCCTCGGGGCGTCATTCACGCGGATCTCTTTCCCGACAATGTCCTGTTCTTGAACGACGCCGTTTCCGGCGTGATCGACTTCTATTTCGCTTGCAGCGATCTCTTTGCTTACGATCTCGCGATCTGTATGAATGCCTGGTGTTTCGAACTCGATGGCGCTTTCAACGTGACCAAGGCGAAGGCGCTTTTCAACGGCTATAACTCGGTCCGCCAACTCCAGCCGGGAGAGATTTCAGCCTTGCCCATTCTTGCGCGCGGCGCGGCGGTCCGCTTTTTCCTCACCCGCCTCTATGACTGGCACAACACGCCCGACACCGCTTTCGTGAAACGCAAAGACCCCATGGAATATTGGCGCAAGCTTACATTTCATCAGGGCGTGAAATCGCCTGGCGCCTATGGCCTCTGACAAAGCAAGCGAACCGGAAAGCGCCGTCACGATCTACACCGACGGCGGCTGCAAGGGCAATCCGGGCCCGGGAGGCTGGGGCGCCCTCCTGATCTACAAAGGGCGCGAACGCGAAATCTACGGCGGGGAAGCGCTCACGACCAACAATCGCATGGAATTGATGGCGGCGATTGCCGCGCTCGAAACGTTGAAGCGGAGCTGCCCCGTCGACCTGCATACGGATTCACAGTATCTGCGAAACGGCATAACCGAATGGATCAGGGGCTGGAAGGCGAACGGCTGGAAGACCGCCCAGAAAAAGCCCGTCAAGAATGCCGATCTTTGGCAGCGCCTGGATACGGCGCGCCAGCGTCATACAGTGAACTGGCACTGGGTTCGAGGCCATGAAGGCCATCCGGAGAACGAGAGAGCGCATAACCTTGCGCAGCGCGGCATCGCCGGGCAGGAGGAAATCATAAAGCATGGCGGCTCAAATGCCGCCGCTGCCCCCGGAGAGACTCTATAAGTCTTGGAGAAGCCGCTCGGCGCTGCTTTCCACCGCGCTGCCGGGCTTGTCCTCTACGTGAAGGGCTTTCACGACGCCGTTGTCGAGGAGCATCGCATAACGTTTGGACCGGATGCCAAAGCCGATCGGAGCGCCATCCATTTCGAGTCCCACCGCTTTCGCGAAATCCCCATTGCCATCGGCGAGGAAAGTGATTGTGCCCTTCGCCCCGCTCGCCTTCGACCAGGCGTCCATGACGAAAACATCGTTCACGGCCGTGCATGCGATAAATTCGACGCCTTTCGCTTTGAAATCGGCGGCGTGCTGCAGGAAGCCCGGCAGATGCATATTGGTGCAGGTCGGAGTGAACGCGCCTGGCACTGCAAAAAGAACAGCCTTTTTGCCTTTGAAAAGGTCATCCGTCGAAATTTCCGACGGGCCGGTCTCTGTCATGATCTTGAACCTGGCGTGCGGTAGCGAGCTTCCTGGGGCTATGGCCATGACGGTCGTCTCCTGGTGATTCAAGATATGGCGGGGCTTTAATGGGGTTGTATCCCGTTGCAGCGGCAAAATCCATCGACCCAGACCTCACGATCACTTGAAATGGGCCACCAACAAATTTGCGAAAAGATTTTCACCCGGCAATCTTTTAGTCATCGATTCGTCTAAAAGATATCGTGCTTCAGGATAGCCTCCACCTCCGCCTGTGGCATAGGCCTTGCAGCCTTTGCAGACGGGATTTCAGCCAAAGGGCTGGGTCAGATGCAAAAAGCCATGGAGGCGTTCCGTTTTTCAGCGCTTTGAGCGGCTGTGTGGCTCGTCGGAATGAAAATGAATAGCCTGTTCTCACAGCATCTGCGCTTCTTCGCCACCGTTGGCGGCCTTATGCTCGCCTTCGGAATAGCAATCACCGCGAGCAACGCTCAATTGCTCTCTCAAGATTCTGCTTCCAAGGTTGTTCGCCAGGACGAAGCGCCGAAAGGGGCTCACCGGCACAACCGAGGCGTTCAAAATCGCATCGGTCCAAACCACCGCACGGGCAAGGAAGGCTCGGAGGAGGCGAAGATCGACGCCGAACAGGCCCGGGAGCTCTATATCCGGCGTAAATTGAGGCTTGAGCAAATCCAGGCTGAGCGCGAGGAACTCTCGAAAGATAAGGTGACGCTAGCCGCAAACCGCGCCAGGATGCGAGCCAGGCGTATCGAGACGGCCCGCGCACTTCGCTTGTCGGAGAAACGCCTGTCGGAAATAGAAGATAAGCTTGCTAAGACGCGCGTGCGGGTGAAGGAAGCACGCGAGAAGCTCGATGAAAAAAGCGCGCAAATGTCCACGCTTTTCGCGCTTATGCAAGGCATGAGCCGAGAGCCGCCTCCGCTCCTGATCACGCACACCCGTGACGCTCTGAAAATGATCCGGAGCGGCATGGTGCTCGCCACCTTCTACGGCGATATCGAGAAGCTTGCCACGCGCCTTGCCGACGAGGTCAGCACGCTGGAGGCGGCCCAGAAGGAGGCCGAGCTTCAAGAGCAACGCCGCAAAGCGGAGCAGACACAGAACAGCCGCCTCAAAACCCAGATCGAGTTGCTCCTCAGGGAGAACCGTAATCACCTCGAGGCGACCGCCGCGAGCCTTGAGAACCTCAAAAGCGCCTCGAAAATCAATACGGCTGGTATCAAAAGCCTTGAAGAGATGCTTCCCGTGCTCGATGCCGAGGCTGGAAAGAAAGCGGACCTCCTCGCTAAGGGGGAGGACAATAAAGGGGTCGAGATCGCGTCCAGCGCCGGAAAAGTCGCCATGCTTCAGCCTGGCCGGATGCAACCGGCCATTCCGTTTGCGAATTCTCAAGGACTTCTGCCCTTACCTGTCCAGGGAAAGATATTCATCGGATTTGGGCAATCGGACCAGAATGGAGCGCCATCCAAGGGAATTCATCTTGAGACGCGGGAAGCCGCGCAAGTTATTTCTCCGTGCGATGGCGTGATTTTGTATGCGGGTCCTTTCCGGTCCTACGGGCAACTCTTGATTATCAATCCAGGTGGAGGATATCATGTTGTTATAGCTGGCATGGACCGGATCGACGCTCAGCAAGGTCAATACGTTCTTGCCGGCGAACCTATTGCAGCCATGGGCGCGGAAACCCATACTGGCGAAAGGTCGCCCAAACGCCCTACCCTCTACGTGGAGTTTCGTAGAGATCAGCAGTCGATTGATCCCGAGCCGTGGTGGTCTTCGGGAGGAAAAGGTTAGAGAGATACATGCGCAAATCGGAACTGGCGCTCGGTGCCTTCCTCATCGTGCTGGTCTGCACCGCCAGCCTATTCATATTGCAATCCACTCGCCGGGATCAGGCCGTTGCTGCAAATGCAGAGATTTACAAGCAACTCGACCTTTTTGGAGAGGTCTTGGAACGCGTTAGAGCAGAGTATGTGGAGAAGCCTGACGACACCAAGCTGATCGAAAACGCTATTAACGGCATGCTGCAAGGCCTCGATCCGCATTCGAGCTATCTCACACCGAAAGAATTCCAAGACATGCAGGTCCAGACCCGCGGCGAGTTCGGCGGGCTCGGCATTGAAGTCACGATGGAAGACGGCGTTGTTAAGGTGATCTCTCCGATCGACAATACACCGGCCGACCGGGCGGGCGTCATGGCTGGGGATTACATCACACACCTCGACGGAGAGTCTATCCAAGGGCTGACGCTGAACGAGGCCGTCGAAAAAATGCGCGGACCGGTGGATTCGCCAATCACGCTGACGATCCTTCGCAAGGGCGTGGCGGCGCCGATTCAGACGAAGGTTGTGCGCGATGTCGTTCGCATCAATCCGGTGAAGTACAGCGCCGAGGATGATGTGGGTTGGATCAAGATCAAGACCTTCCAGAGCGAGCACACCTACGAATACATGAAGCAGGCGGTCGACGACCTTAAGAAGACCATTGGTCCGAAGCTCAAGGGCTACGTCATCGATCTCAGAAACAATCCGGGCGGTCTTCTCGATCAGGCGATCGCCGTTTCGGATGCCTTCCTCGACAAGGGGGCCATTGTTCTGACGAAGGGCCGCAATGCAAGTGAGAGCAGCCGGGCGAACGCCAAGCCGGGCGACATCACCGATGGAAAGCAAGTCGTCGTGCTCATCAATGGCGGTTCCGCTTCAGCTTCGGAGATCGTTGCAGGGGCGCTTCAGGATCACAAGCGTGCGGAAGTCGTCGGAACCCGGTCCTTCGGCAAGGGCTCTGTTCAGACCATGATCCCGCTCGGAGCCAATGGCGGCCTGCGTCTCACAACCGCCCGCTATTACACGCCCTCCGGCCGCTCGATCCAAGCCACTGGAATCGGACCGGACTATCTGGTTGAGCCGGAATTGCCGGACGATCTAAAAGCGCAAATGGCGGCGTTTACGCCGAAGGGTGAAGCAAGCCTGCGCGGTCACCTGAAAAATGACAGCGCCCCCGAGGCGAAGGGCAGCATCTCCTACGTTCCGAAAGAGAAAGAAAAGGACGTTCAGCTTAAAGCAGCGATCGATCTCCTGCATGGAAAGAAGATCGAGACGAGCAAGAAGCTGGAAAATGCTGCAGCTCCAGCCTCGGCTGACTCAACAGAAGTGCCAAATTAGACTTTCGCACAGCGCATCACGTCTCTATAAAGGGCTCATGTCGCAGGACATGGGCCTTTTTATTTGGCCGAAGTCGACGGAGTTAAATGATGAAATCGCTTCTGATTGTTGCAGGGCTGTTTTTCTCGATCTTCGGCGCGGTGATCGCTTTCTTCGCCGCCTCCGGTCCAGGCCACGAATACGATCTCAAATTTGTTCTGCCAATAGATGCGCGTCAGATGCCGAAGCCTGTGGCGCCACCCGCCGTTCAGTCCTGGATTACGGGCGAAGAGGGGCCCGCCCCTACCCCCGATGGACGAGCAGAAGCTGGGAAGACGCCACCTATGCCGGGCCGAGCCCCCGTTGAATTTGGCGAGCGCCCTGGCGCCGCGTCCGAGGCTCAGCTTCGGAGATAACTAGGCAGAGAGTCACTCGCTTTCGCTCAAGCGCGCGCACCTGATTTCAGCACGCGGTGGCCCTTTCGGCCATATTGTATAAAATTGGACCGGCAATGTCCCTGATCGACCCCAATACCCTTCCCTATCGCCCCGGCGTCGGCATCGTGCTCCTGAACGCGGAAGGACGAATCTGGATTGGCCGGCGCTTCGACGATCTCGTTTCCCAGGAATACCAGTTGCGCTGGCAAATGCCGCAGGGCGGAATCGACAAGGGGGAGGATCCCAAAGTTGCCGCCTTTCGAGAACTTTACGAAGAAACCGGCGTCTCAAGCGCGAAAATCATCGCCGAAGCGAAGGGCTGGATCCGATATGATTTGCCTCCCGAGGCCGTGGGCAACGCCATGAAAGGGAAATTCCGCGGCCAGGAGCAAAAGTGGTTTGCGATGCGGTTCACAGGCGATGAACGCGAAATCAATCTCACTCTGGAAGGCCACACGCCCGAATTCGACGCCTGGCGCTGGGCCACTGCAGGCGAAGTGCTGGACGAAATCGTCGCTTTCAAGCGCGAGGCTTACCGTGCAGTCATAGCAGAATTTCGCCCTCTGCTTGTCCCTTAAGCAATTGGGCTAACAAGCGAGAATAACGGCTTCCGAATTGCCGCACCGGGTTGCATTGCAACAAGGGACTATGCTAGAAGCGCTCCAGGCATAAGCCGGGCTTGACTCCGGACAATTGGAAGTTTGATACGAGCACGCTATAACGCTTCTGCGTTTCGGCGGCTTTTTGACTGTTGGAGAGAATGTTTTGGCTAGCGGCGGCCCTGAATCGACGGTGGCGGAACGTTACGCGGGCGCGTTGTTTGATCTCGCCCGCGAGAGCAATTCCGTAGAGAGCATTGAGCACGCGCTTGACAAGTTTGTGGGATTACTGCGCGACAGTGACGATTTACGCCGTTTCGTTTTAAGCCCGATGTTTTCCACGGCGGATCAGGAACAGGGCCTTTCGGCCATCCTGAAATCGATTGGCATTACAGGTCTCGCGCGCGACTTTCTCCTCGTGCTCGCGAAGAATCGGCGGCTCTTCGCGGTCGAAAATGTCATCAAGACTTACAAGTCTCTTTGCGCCAAAGCGCGTGGCGAGGTGGAAGCCGAGGTCATATCCGCCGTACCTCTGACAGACGCTCAGACGCAGGATTTGACAGACACACTCCGGCAACAACTCGGTAAGACGCCGAAGCTGATAGCAACGGTCGATCCCAAGCTGCTTGGAGGACTCATCATCCGTGTCGGCAGCCAGATGATCGACACTTCCTTACGTACAAAACTTAAGAACCTCGAAAAGGTTATGAAAGAGGCCAGCTGATGGAGCTTATGGAAATCCGTCCGTCCGAAATCTCCTCGATTTTGCGGGAGCAGATAAAGAATTTCGGGCAGGAAGCAGAAGTCTCCGAGATTGGACAAGTGCTGTCGGTGGGTGACGGCATCGCGCGCGTTTACGGTCTCGATAATGTGCAAGCCGGCGAAATGGTCGAGTTCCCAGGCGGCGTCCGCGGGATGGCTTTGAACCTCGAAGCCGACAATGTCGGCGTCGTTATCTTCGGCGAGGACAGATACATCAAAGAAGGCGATACCGTCAAGCGGACGGGCGCCATTGTGGAGGTTCCCGTTGGTAAGGGCCTCCTCGGTCGAGTCGTGGATGGCCTTGGCAACCCGATTGACGGCAAAGGCCCCATCCAATCAACAGAAAAGCGTCGCGTCGACGTAAAGGCTCCTGGCATTCTCCCGCGCGAGAGCGTGAAGGAGCCAATGCAAACCGGCATCAAGGCGATTGATGCTCTGATCCCAATCGGCCGAGGGCAGCGCGAGCTGATCATCGGCGACCGTCAGACCGGCAAGACGGCAGTTGCGCTCGACGCGATCCTGAACCAGAAGTCAGTGAACGCGACCGGCGACGAGAGCCAGAAGCTTTATTGCATTTACGTGGCCGTAGGCCAGAAGCGCTCGACGGTTGCGCAATTCGTGAAGGTCCTGGAGGAGAACGGCGCGCTCGAATATTCCGTCGTAGTCGCCGCCACCGCTTCGGAACCCGCTCCCCTGCAGTACATCGCGCCCTATACGGGCTGCACGATGGGAGAATACTTCCGCGACAATGGCATGCATGCCTTGATCATCTATGATGATCTTTCGAAGCAAGCGGTGGCTTATCGCCAGATGTCGCTGCTGCTTCGCCGTCCGCCGGGACGCGAGGCCTATCCCGGCGACGTGTTCTATCTGCACTCCCGCCTCCTTGAGCGCGCAGCGAAACTGAACAAGGATCACGGCTCTGGCTCATTGACAGCGCTTCCCGTCGTCGAGACGCAGGCTAACGACGTGTCCGCATATATTCCAACGAACGTGATCTCGATCACGGACGGGCAGATTTTCCTTGAGACAGACCTCTTCTACCAGGGCATCCGGCCCGCGGTGAACGTCGGTATCTCTGTGTCGCGCGTGGGCTCCGCCGCCCAGGTGAAGGCCATGAAGCAGGTGGCAGGCGCCATCAAGGGAGAGCTGGCGCAGTACCGCGAAATGGCGGCGTTCGCCCAGTTCGGCTCCGACCTCGACGCGGCGACCCAGCGGCTTCTGGCTCGCGGGTCTCGTCTGACGGAACTCCTGAAGCAGCCGCAATTCTCGCCGCTGAAGGTGGAAGAGCAGGTCGTGGTGATCTTCGCTGGCACGCGCGGCTTCCTCGACCCGATCCCGGTCTCTGCCGTGAATGAATTTGAGCGTGAATTTCTAACGCTGATGCGCAACGAGCATAAGGACATGCTCGATGCCATCCGCACATCGAGGCAGCTCACGCCCGACATTGAGCAGAAGCTCAAGGACATCCTTACGACATTTTCCAAGCGCTTTGCGGCGTAATTTAAGGCTGCGGAGAGCAACATGCCGAGCCTGAAAGAACTCAGAGGCCGCATATCGTCGGTAAAAGCGACGCGGAAAATCACGAAAGCCATGCAGATGGTGGCCGCCGCGAAGCTTCGCCGTGCGCAGGATCAAGCAGAAGCGGCGCGGCCTTACGCGGAACGGCTTGAGAAGATATTGGAGCGCTTCGGCGGGCGCATGGTGCCACCGAGCGCTATCGCCAAGCTCATGACCGGGACGGGCAGCGACGCGGCCCATCTTATCGTTGTCGCGACAGGTGAGCGTGGGCTTGCGGGGGCATTTAACTCAAATATTGTCAGGCTTGCCCGTGAGCACATTCGTCGGCTGCAGGCCGAGGGCAAGACCGTAAAAATCATGACTGTCGGCCGCAAAGCAGCGGATCAGCTTCGCCGTGACTTTGAAAGGCTTATGATTGAGCATGTCGATTTGAAGGGGGTCCGGCAGCTCGGTTACGTTAACGCGCTCGACATCTCTCAACGCATCCTCAAGCGGTTTGAGCATGGCGAGTTCGACGTCGCAACGCTCTTCTTCTCGAAGTTCGAGAACATCATTACGCAGAAGCCGAAATCGACTCAGTTGATCCCGGTGGAGCTGCCTCCTTCGGATAGCATGTATGAGTTCGAGCCTGATGAGGCGGAAATTCTGCTCGACCTTTTGCCGCGAAATCTTGCGACCAAGATTTATAGCGCGCTGCTGGAAAACAATGCCGGCTTCTACGCATCCCAGATGACGGCGATGGACAATGCAACGCGCAATGCGGGCGACATGGTTGATCGCTATACGCTGGAATACAATCGCGCGCGGCAGGCGATGATCACCAAAGAGCTGATCGAAATCATATCGGGAGCGGAAGCGATCTAGAGCGGATCTCCCCGTCATAACAGGGGAGTCAGTAACAGCACCGCTGTTGGACGGACATGGCCGGTTTTGGGGAAGAAAAAGATGAGCGATAGACGAGTTGGCCGGGTAAGGCAGGTTACGGGCGCTGTTGTGGACGTTCAGTTCGATGGGCCGCTGCCCGCGATCCTGAATGCACTTGAGACGCAAAATCACGGCAACCGCCTCGTCCTGGAGGTAGCGCAGCATCTCGGCGAAAGTACTGTGCGCACCATAGCAATGGACTCGACTGACGGGTTGGTGCGCGGCCAAGAAGTGACTGACACTGGCGAATCCATCGCCGTTCCAGTGGGTGACGAGACGCTTGGTCGTATTATAAACGTCATTGGTGAGCCGATCGACGAGGCCGGCCCGGTTAAGTCGAATCAGCGTCGACCGATTCACGCTCTCGCGCCTTCTTTCGTCGAGCAGTCGACCGAGGTCGAAGTGCTTGTCACCGGCATCAAGGTCGTTGACCTGCTCGCTCCCTACTCCAAGGGCGGCAAGGTCGGTCTGTTCGGCGGCGCCGGCGTAGGAAAGACTGTGCTCATCCAGGAGCTGATCAATAACATCGCCAAGGCGCACGGCGGCTATTCTGTGTTCGCGGGCGTGGGCGAGCGCACGCGCGAAGGCAACGACCTCTATCACGAAATGATCGAGTCCGGTGTGAACAAGGACCCGCACGAGCATGGGTCGAGCGCGGGCTCCAAGTGCGCGCTGATCTTCGGCCAGATGAACGAGCCGCCTGGAGCGCGCGCCCGCGTCGGTCTCACAGGCCTGACGGTCGCGGAGTATTTCCGCGATCAGGGACAAGACGTGCTGTTCTTCGTGGACAACATTTTCCGCTTCACGCAGGCTGGCTCCGAAGTGTCCGCTCTCCTTGGCCGCATTCCGTCGGCTGTGGGTTATCAGCCGACGCTTGCGACCGATATGGGCACCTTGCAGGAGCGCATAACCTCCACGTCGAAGGGTTCGATTACGTCTGTGCAGGCAATCTATGTGCCCGCCGACGACTTGACCGACCCTGCCCCGGCAACATCTTTTGCGCATTTGGATGCGACGACCGTGCTTTCGCGTTCCATTGCTGAAAAGGGCATCTATCCTGCGGTTGACCCGCTCGATTCGACAAGCCGCGCACTCGAGCCGCGGATCGTCGGCGAGGAGCACTACCAGGTTGCTCGTAAGGTGCAATCGATTCTGCAACGTTATAAGGCGCTTCAGGACATCATCGCGATCCTCGGCATGGATGAGCTTTCCGAAGAGGACAAGCGCATTGTGGCTCGCGCCCGCAAGATCGAGCGGTTCCTGTCGCAACCCTTCCACGTGGCTGAGGTCTTCACCGGCAAGTCGGGCGTTCTGGTGGACGTCAAGGACACCGTGAAAGGCTTCAAAGGATTGTGTGACGGTGAGTATGACCATCTTCCCGAGCAGGCCTTCTACATGGTCGGCACGATCGAAGAAGCAATCAAGAAGGCTGAGGAGCTTGCCGCAGCGGCATAGTTTGGCCTTTTCGGTCTCGTGGCGATCGTCTAAGCATCGCCACGGGTCCGGATATCGGTTTCCACATGATTAGCCGAGAGCGGACTTAGATGGCCGACACATTTCACTTCGAACTTATTTCACCTGAGCAAACACTCGTCTCCGCTGACCTTTCTGAGGCTGTGCTTCCCGGCCAGGAAGGTGACCTCGCGGCCATGCCCGGCCGTGCGCTCATGATTATGAAGCTGCGTCCCGGCATTCTGACCACGCGTGCAAAGGCTGGCGAAGAGCAATATTTCCTGCGTGGAGGTTTTGCCGATGTGGGCCCCGAGCAAACCGTTGTCCTCGCCGAGTATGCTATTCCTCTTGCTCAGTTGACCGGCGACATCCTCACTGACGAGATCACTCAGGCTCAGCAAGCCTTCGATGAGGCCCCCGAAGACGGACGCCGTATTTCTGCTTGGGACCGGCTCGAGCGCCTGCAGGCATTGAAAGAGCGCTTGGCGCTCAAGTAAGTTGCTTGCCTGGTCAGGCGGTTTTCACAGCCGGAGCTTCTTTCGACAATTTGCTGAGCCAGCGCTCTATGCGGGCGTGGTTTACGCCGGAATCGCTTTCTCCAAGCTGTGAGCGGCTATAAAGGGCGATTGTCGACCGTCCATCGCCGAGATCGATGAAGCGCACAACGATCGTGTCGGGAAAGCGCATAATTTTCGTACGCTGAACGTAACGCCGGGTAAAGCCGCTGTCATCAGAGGCGACCTGCTCTACGCTCGGCTCGGAGGCGATCACCTTTGCGAACGCCTTTTGGAGCTCTGGGGCGCTCACAGCAAAGATTGGCGACGCCAAATCGCTTTTCGCAATGCAAATGTTTTGCGGACAGGCAAGCGAATCGTTCGGCGACGTCCGGCGTTTGAGCGTCTCGAAATTTACGGGGCCAAGGTCTGGGGGTCCGAACAACGCCCAAATCCGCTCCGGACCGGCGATAAAGAAAGCGGCCAAAATCGCTATGGCGGCTGCGGCGGCGACGGCTAGAACTGTGGACCAGAAATGCATCGGAACCCTGATCGGCGGCGGCACCAGAAGTCCTCGCTCTAGCATTATTCCGCGAAGAAAACATCCGGTTTCGTGAGATGGTTGGAACGAGAAGGAGCCCCGGGAGGCTCCTTTACGCATCTTGCCGATGCTTAACCCATATTCTTTTTTAACGCTCGCTGCACACTTCACTCAGGGCTGACCGCCTTCAGAGCCCGAAAAAAGACCACCAGGACCGCTGGCCTCCGCCCATGGACGCCTGAGCGGCCATCCCGCTTGCTGGAGCCGCACTTGCCGCCGGTGATGGGTCCGCACTGGGTGCTACCCGCTCTTTAGCATCAGCGGCTGCGGCGTTCCCTTTGTCAGCAGCGGCAGCGTCAGGCTTCCGCTCATATTGCTCCTTCGTCGCGTTGGCTTCCATGAGCTTTGCATTCAACACGCGAACCTGCTCCTGGGCATCGGAAAGCGCTGCTTCCGCAGAATGCTTTGCAATTTCCGCCTCTTCCAAGCTCTTTTCTGCCGCTTGACGGGCTTTCGTCTCATGCGCAAGTTGAAACCGTGCAGCCCGCTCGGACGTTTCCGCCAAGGTCTGGGCTGCTTCGGCGAATTCGCGCGCTTTTGCTTCGGTGGAATACATTCCACGGAAGGCCTTCGCCTCCCCTTCTGCTGTCTTGAGCTTCATCTCGACGGCGATTTTGGCCTGAGTGAGCGCATTATTTTCGTCGCTAACGCGAAAAAACGCCACGGCAAGGCCGAAGGTCAAAGCAGCGAGCGCATAGGTAAGATATGGGCTAGGCATGGCATTTCCTTAGGAAGTGTTAACAGAATTAGCTGAGATCTATCCTTTATTATTCGTGTAACCGGAAGGTTAATGGAGAATTTTTATCAAACATGATCTATAAAAACCACGAGACGTGCTGCACAGATACCACAGATGTTTGGAAGAAAATAATTCAAGGCTTCTTAATTTTTTTGTAAGGAAACGAAATTGGGTAGCCGTTACTAAATCTGAATCCACGCTCTTTTTCCTGCAGGCAAGGCGCAAGAAATTGCCAAATCAGCTTTTGCAGAAAGCTTGGCTCTTGCGTTTGGCGGCATATGCAGTCAAGGTTACCGCGCAAAAATGTAAAAGGGTGCGAACCTCGTTTCCAGCGGAAAACACAGCATGACTGTCAGGGTAGCAATCAACGGCATTGGCCGTATCGGCGATCACAATCCGCACTCTTCGAACTACGACTCGACGCAGCCCCAGATCGTGAACGATCGCCTTGTGCGCGTTCTGTCCTGGTACGATAATGAGTGGGGTTTCTCCTGCCGCATGTGCGACACAACCGTTGCGCTCGCCAAGCTGCTTTAGGCCATGAATGAGAAAGCCTTGCGAGCTTATAACAATGATTCCATCCGCTCTGGAAACAGAGTGGGCGGAAAGGCTGGCTGAACTCATTCAGCCGTTCAAGCCAGCCGCGCTGATCCTCCAGGTCCCTTCTACAGGCGCGCTGGCGAACCTGCTCGCCAATGCGCAAGCCGCCGAGCTTGCGGTTCTTTTTGTCGACGCCGTCCATCAGACGCGCGAAATGGGCGCAAACGGCGTCTATCTCTCGACGCCGGGGTCCGGCATATCCAACGTTCGCAGAGAACTTGGCGCTTCCTCAATCATTGGTGCGGCTTGCGGTTTGAGCCGGCATGTGGCGATGGAAACAGCAGAGACCGGCGCCGACTTTGTCGCCTTCGATGCATCTTCTCCCGAAAACATGACCGAGGCCGCGGAACTGTCCTGCTGGTGGGATGAGATCACCGTCGTCCCCAGCGCCCTGTTTTGCGGCGGATCTCTCCCCGACCGATCCATTCTTGCAAGAGCGCGCGCGGACTTTGTTATCCTCAAGGAAGCCGAACGCCCCGGAGAAAGCCTCACTTTTGCAACAGAGTTCGGCTTGAAAAGCCAGAGTTAACGTCTTCAAGCGGGGCGAATTGACACTTGATTCGCATCTGCCGTGAGCATTCGCTCAAATGTCGAATTCAAAAACCACTAGAAACATAAAGTTACGAGTGGTCCTTTGATTCCGGCAATTGCTCTCGCGGTGTTGTAGGGGCATGCAAATGCCGGGATCGGACCACTGGTGCACGAGGGGAAGATGATTCGGCCGAGGCTTCTTCTGGCGATAACACTCATTATAGGCGTAACGGCCAGCAACGCCTTGCTATCCATGGCCGCTCAAAAGCAGACCCCTCCTCCTAAAAGCGGATGGACGGCTGGCGAAGCCCCTGCGGTCATCAATGATCCGGCTTATGCGGCTTATGATGCGGGGGACTATGCGCTTGCCATGAGGCTTGCAACGGAGGCCGCCGCGCGGGGCGAGCATCAAGCGGACACCCTTATTGGCGACATGTATGAACAAGCTCTCGGCGTTAAGCAGGATTACATAAAGGCCGCGGAATGGTTCACAAAAGGGGCCGTGGCTGGAGACATGCACGCGCAATTTCGCCTGGGCGTCATGCTGGCGGAGGGGCGCGGACTCAAGAAAGACAAGAAAAAGGCCGCCGACTTTTTTGAAGCCGCCGCAGCGCAAGGGCACGCGCTCGCTGCGTATAACCTGGCACAATCCTATGTGGAGGGCTGGGCTCGGCCGCAAGATATGCAAAAAGCAGCCTTCTGGCTGGAGAAAGCGGCTGAGAAGGATCATGCGCAAGCCGCTTATGATCTTTCAAGCCTCTACCGCAATGGCGCCGGTGTGCCGAAAGACGATGCGAAAGCTGTTGCGCTGCTTGCAAAAGCTGCGGATGCGGGCCATGCGGACGCGCAGGTCGAATATGCGATCATGCTCGCAAACGGCAAAGGCGTGAAAAAAGATGAAGCAGCGGCCGTAAAGCTCTTACGGATGGCGGCGGAACGCGGAAATCCGGTTGCACAAAATCGGCTTGCCAGGGCCTACTCCGCCGGTGTCGGCCTTGCGGCCGACCGCATCCAGGCATGCAAATGGCATCTTCTCGCACGCGCAGCAGGCGAAAGCGACCTGAGGCTCGATCTTCTCGTCATGTCTCTCAAGCCAGCCGAACGGCAGAAGGCAGAATCGCTTGCGAAAACGTGGCGAGAAGAAACGGCGGAGGCGACGCGCTGAGGACGTAAACAACTCCTAGCCAATCGGAAAAACCGCATGTATATCTCGCTGGACAGGACACTCACCCGGAAAACACACCTTTCGGCCAAAGGGCCGAGGGTGTTGTATTCGTTTTTTATCTGGAGTTAAGCAGATGGCAGTTCCCAAAAGAAAAGTATCGCGCATGAAGCGCGGCAATCGCCGCTCAGCAGACGCACTTGTCGCACCGACGTATGTCGAAGACAAGGAGTCGGGTGAGCTCCGTCGCCCTCATCATATCGACCTCAAGTCCGGCAAATATCGTGGGCGCCAGGTTCTCAAACCGCAGGAAGAGGTTTAGCGCGCCCGAAGCGCACGCATGAGAGCGTCTCCGGCTTGCATTCATAATCTTAAGTTTTGGAGGAATCAGCATCGACGCGGAGCCGATTTGCGGTGTTTCTGGCCGCGCAGTCTCCCAACAGCGATGCCCTCCCGGTTTTTGCCTTTGTTTTCGCCTCTTGAACTTCTATATCGAGCAGACTGCTTTAGTCCCGGCCTAAATGGCCGCATCGATACGACGACATAGGCCCGGCGCACAGGCGCCGCGGCAAGCCTGCTTTGTTTGTGGCTTTGGCTGGATGGGCTGGCATGACACCCGAGGACGTTCTCATACCGGCGAGGACTTCGGAAAGAGCCGATTTCATTACGGTGCCAAAGGAAGAAGCAGCGGCGGTCGAGATCGGCCTCAACGCCGCCATCGTATCGATGATTGGCGGTGAGCCGCAGATTCTTACCGTTTCATCGCTGGCGCCCGGCTCGCTTCCTGCGCTTCCTTTCGGGTTGTTCACGCCCCTAAAGCATCGAACCTTGGAGATCGGGCTTCGCGATTGGGTGAGAGATCAGACCGGTGTTGATCTGGGCTATGTGGAACAGCTGTATACTTTCGGCGACCGCGGACGGCACGCCCGGCCAGGAGATGAAGGGCTTCACGTCGTTTCCATCGGTTATTTGGCTCTAACTCGCAACGAGGAAGCGCCCCGAAGCGATGGGGTTAAATGGAGTGCGTGGTATGCTCACCTCCCCTGGGAGGATTGGCGCGATGGCAAGCCCGAGATCCTTACGCACGAGATTGAGCCCAGGCTTGAAGAGTGGGCGGCGCAGCCTGAAACGGCCGGCGCTCTACGCCGCCCACTGGCCCGCATGGACAGGCTTCGCATGTGCTTTGGTCAATCCGTCCCTTGGGATGATGAGAAGGTTCTGGATCGCTACGAACTCATGTATGAGGCCGGACTCATCGCCGAGGCCGGCCGGGATGGACGAGCGGCGGCGAAACAATGGTCGGGACTACCGCCCCTTGGAAGGCAGATGATGTTCGACCACCGTCGTATTCTGGCTACGGCCATGAGCAGACTTCGCGGAAAACTCAAATACAGGCCGGTGATTTTCGAGTTGATGCCCGAGACATTTACACTCTTCGATTTGCAACGAGTCGTGGAAGCCATTCTCGGAAGCTATCTTCACAAACAGAATTTCAGGCGACTCGTGGAAAACGCAGGATTGGTGGAGCCTACCGGACAAACAGCGGCACGCACGGGGGGGCGTCCTGCTCGGGTTTATCGCTTTCGCCGCAATGTATTGCTGGAGCGGCCGGCGCCGGGGTTCAGGGTCAAAGTTCAAAACGTGGTGCGTACAACTCCAACCTGTTAGCCGTTGCTTTGTTAACACTACCCTTAAGAATCAAGGGGAAGTGACAAGATTCCCGGGGATTAACCTCTTTGAAAGCTTCCTAAAATTGGCGCATTTTGATAATATTTAAGGGTCAGTGAAGATCGTTTCACGCGCAGAGGTTGATTCTTCGACAGCTTCAGCGAGGACCATAAAGCAGGCGTAGAACAAACCGCCCGCTAAGTATCACTATTCAGGCATGGCTTGAATCGGCTCCTTGTGGGCTGGACGACTATTTATTCCCGGTATCGCTGTGAGGCGCAAACCGTATCAGATTGAAATGAGTACCATCTGCCAAGACAAACAAAAAGTGAGAGCGAGTATGCCTGAGAAGACTGCTAGCCAACGCCGCTTTGGCTTCGAGACCAATGAATATGTGGTTTATCCAACGCATGGTGTTGGACGTATTGTTGCGATCGAGGAACAAGAGATTGCTGGTTGCAAGCTCGAGCTTTTCGTCATCAACTTTGAAAAAGATAAGATGACGCTGCGCGTGCCGACGTCGAAAAGTCAAAGCGCAGGAATGCGAAAGCTCTCGGATGATGTCGTTCTGGCTCGTGCGTTGGACACCCTTCGCGGTCGCGCGCGAGTCAAGCGCACCATGTGGAGCCGCCGCGCTCAAGAGTACGAAGCAAAGATCAATTCCGGCGATCTCATCACCATCGCAGAAGTTGTCCGTGACCTGTACCGCTCTGATTCCCAACCGGAACAGTCATACTCCGAGCGTCAGCTTTATGAAGCCGCTTTGGATCGTATGGCGCGCGAAATCGCCGCAGCTCAGGACGTGGATGAGTCCATCGCGGTGCAGAGGGTTGCTGAGGCGTTGACGAAGGCTGCACGCCTTCAGCGAAAGCACGAAGGTAAGCCCGAAGAACACGACAAGAAAGAAGCCGCATAAATATTCGCATCATCAATCGTTTATTGCGGGCTATCTGCTGAGGTGGATGTGGCTGGCTCTCTCCCGAGCAGTTTAAGTTGTTCTGGCTGAATGATTGTGATTGTCGGCCCCTTCTTGCGTTCTATCCATCCCCGGATGCGGACCTTTTGTCCTTGCCAGTCATCAAGGCTTCGTTCGGTCAGTTTTTTCCACACTGCCGAATCGACGGTTGCGGTAAAGCTAGCTTTGCCATCTTCAGCGAAGTGAAAGATTGTGTGCCCCCCTGCATGCGTAACAAAGGCAATCTCGCCCTCGATAATCTGATACGTTTGCACCAAACTCAGGATGGAGCGGGTTTCACGTGCAGGCAGGACCTTGAATAGCGCAAGTCCCCAATGCCCACGATGCTCATACATGGCCTTCTCTTCTATCGAGGTCAGTTGCTGTGAGCACGCGTGATTATCGGGTTGGGGAAACACTTGGGCAAGCCCCGCGCTGACAAGACCTTCCTGCAACCATAGGGGGCGTTCGCCAGCCACGAAGATATGAGCGAGGGTAGCCCCGTAACGATCGTGACGGTTGCCGCCAAATTTGATCTCCACCTTCCGCCCAAGGACATTTGACCGTAGGTAGGCTGTAGCACTTGAGGATTGAGCGAGACCCTGGGCATTCGTGGGCGTAATGATCTCCGCCAGATGGACCATTCGGCCATCCGCGAGATGGAGTGTGTTTTGGCCGGAGATCACTAAAACTGTGCTTTCACCCCCGGGTTCAAGCTGACAACGTCCATCGTCCGTTGCCTGGCGAGGCTGGCCGTTAGCTGAAAAGAGGACGGCAAGCAAAAGGCTCAGCGTAAGCGCAGTTTGAAAAGACTCGATGAATAGCAAAGCAAAGCGGGCGAACATTCCGCCCTCTTTAAGGACTGAAGTCGTCGCTCTCAAGCCAAAAGCGGGGCGCCAGGTCGCAACGAGAAGACGGACCATGCTCTCCCGGCTCCTCCACGACTATATTGATGTGAAAGCAGCCGATGGATATGTCGGAGTCCTTCGTTGCGCTCGGTCTATCAACACCAGCGGGCCTTGAGAGCAGCAGCGTATGTTTGCAAAGGCCGACGGCGATTGATTCTCGCACGCGTGTCTTTCGGCCCAATGGTCGCCGTCGTGGAAGAAGGGTCACGTCTCCGGTAGTAGTCAGCAACAGCAGCCCGCTCTCGAACAACCCTAGTGCGCTGATACGGGCCGGGACCGAACATTCGAGCCGGAAAGCAAACACCTGTTGACCTTTCTAGAAGGCACGGTCTAATGGATAGGCATGTCCTCGTAGCTCAGCAGGATAGAGCACCAGATTCCTAATCTGGGGGTCACAGGTTCGAATCCTGTCGGGGACGCCAGTAAAATCAGTGGCTTATACCTTACAGCCTCTTCTCTCCAATCCACCAACCTACCACCGACCTACCAGCGAAAGCAGCCCCTTGTGAGGCCGCGAATCGCCTCAGCAAGGCATGTTTTCAGTCAGCCAGGTTGCTGAAATCAGGGTCACGCCGCGCGCTGTGCCGGACATGGAGGATGACAACAGCGTCAGCGGTTATCGTGTAGTAGATGCGGTAGAGGTAACGGGTTGGCGATAGCACCCGGATGTCCGGCTCGCTGGTTCTGATGCCGAGTCGGGGATTATGGCGCAGTTTCTCCATGCGCAAGCGCAGGTGCGAACGCCCTCGCAATTCCCGCGTCGGTTTTGGTAAGAAGATACGCTCGGATGTCCCCAAGGTCGGTAATCGTTTGGGGATCAAACCGCAGCTTAAATGCCATGGTTTGTTGAGGAGCTCGCTGACGTCGGCCTCGTCGGCATATTCGCCACGCTGAGCCCTCTCAAGCGCGGGCCTCAAGGCCCGCAGCTCGTCCTCAGAAAGCATATAAGATTCCGAGGTAATCTCGCTCAGCGCTTCAGCGGCAGCTTGCTGGCGCTCTTCCGAGAGCGCCCGCACCTTGTCGAACAGCGTTTCGAGCTTTTCCTGAATGGTATTCATGGGGGTGACGCTATCACAACCCCATGTGCGCGCCAATGGGGGCCTAACTAGCGTTGGTACTCCGACGTCGAGTTGAACCCGAATCGGGTGAACCACGCCTCCAGGTCGTCTCTTCGGTAAACCACTTTGGACCGCTTTCCCGGCCCCAGCTTGTAATAGCGCGGCCCCGCGCCCGTGACCCGCATGTCCTCCAGTGTCCGAGGGGAGAGCCGGAGATACGTAGCGGCTTCGAGCGTGGTCAGAAGTCCGGAGATTGGGGGAAGCGGGGTCCCGCTCATTGCTTCCTCTGGAAAGAATCTCTATGGCTTAACCATTAGCAGGGCTTTCCGGATGGTGGAAGCGATGTCGAACGTCAACGAGGAACTGAACCGCGCGATCAGGCGGGCGCAAACGGAATATTTCGGGGCGCGTGACCGGCTGGAGGAGCTTTTCCCGCAACTAAGCGGGGTGAAGCATGATCCTGTCGGCCTTACCGAAGAGTTCGGCCCCGCCTACACGCAGCGGCTTGTGGAAAAAGATCCCGCAAATTTCGGTCTTTCCGGGGACGATGTGGTGGAGGCGGCGTTCAACGCCGAATTGCGCAACCGACTTGCGGCCTTCGTCCTTGCCCAGGACAAACTCGATACGCTGACCCTTGAGGATAACATGCGGCGCGACGTGACCCGCGACGGCACGCGCGTCATGGCCGTCGACGGCGATCTTGCGACCCTGGATCTCATCCACCGCGTAATGGAGCGACCCGGCCGTGAGCCTGAGCCCTTGGTACTGGAGGAGGGGGATGGACCCCCGCGGGAGTGGGAAAGAACCCGCCGCCGCGATCGCGGCCGTAGCCGTTAGCTCAATTTTGTCTGCTGTCCTTTTTGAGAGGGAATCATGGGCGCCAACGACGATCCCGGACTTCTTGCCTACCGCCAGAAACGCGCGGCCCGCGCAGAACTTTCGGAAGCTCTGGGTGGACTGGGGGGAGGCTCGATGGACATTCTGATTTCGGTGCTCTTGGAGGAGGGGCCTGAGAAAACGCTCGAACAGCTCCTGACCGCACCCGAGAAGATTGACTGCCGCGGTGTTTCCATTCGCGACGAGGAACAGCGCAAACGGGTGGAGGCCAGCCTTGTCCAGCTGGCCGAAAGGTCCAAGGCGCTGAATGACGCCATGGCAAAACCCCGGCCACGGCGCGAACCAGAATATATAGAAGCGGGATTGGGTGAGAATCCCATGCCATCCCGGAGACGCTCCCGAGGCCGGTCGCGCTGATGCCTGTTTTGGCTTATGTTAGCTTGGCACCAAGGTTGCCTGCTCCGCTTCAAGAACGCGGAGCCCGGTGCCAGACTTTCCAGGTCGCGCATCACCGTGGCACCATAATCACATCTGCTTTGAGGCTCTGAACTCGCCCGCACGGTCGTTACCGTTGCTGCATGCTGACGCATCGCGCGGCACCGGATTGCGCCGAACGTGACGCCGCCGCCACACGCGCAAAATGAGTCCTCTCAGCCGTTTGCTGTCTAATCCAGGGGCATACCGCTTGCGCGGACCGCCCCGTATCAAGGAGCATGGTGCCATGCTTTTCGCATACCATGCCGATGAGAACGACGAATCTATCCTCGTTCTGCCCGCTGGCTCCGTGAGAAGCTTTTTCATGCGGAGCGGGCGCGGGATGGAACTCTTTGTCGACCCCGGCCCCCTGGCCTTTCCGGAGTTGACTGACCGGGTCCGGGAGGACGTGCGAGCCGCCGTGCTCATTGAGGCCGGACGTGTCCTCAACGTGCCGCCCAGCGACGTGCTGAGCCTGCCG